>JAQBPI010000202.1 GCA_028287605.1 Chloroflexota bacterium | reverse complement strand
CGCCGGGTCGACAGGGGCGTCGGGGATGCGGGTCGGTCGGCCGGGTCGGCGCCCGGCGACGGCTCCGGCGGCGGCGGCGAGGGGACCGACGGGGATCGGTGGCCACTCGCGGATCCGAGTGGGCGGTCGCTCGCGGAGCGGCCTGACTACGCGTGGGAGGCGGAGTTCCTGGACCTCGTTGGGGGGTGGAGGGATCCCCTGGCGCACCGGCCGGAGAGGGGCTGGCAGCGTGGCTGGGTCGACCTGGGCGGCAATCGATGGGACTGGGAGCGGTACGACGAGTGGAGGGCTCGCCAGGAGGCCGAGCGCGGCTCTGGCCGCCGCGAGGAGGAGCCCGAGCCGTGGCAGTGGACCTATCGCGGCCCGCGTCCGCACTGGATGGGCAAGGACACGACGAGGGAGGAGCAGGAGGCCGCGTCGCCACTCGGCCCCACCGGCTGGGGGTACACGGACGTTCCGGTCAATCTCGGTCGCCTCGGCCCGGTGTGGACACAGGGCGGCTACTACGAGCCGAGGCTGAGCCCCGAGCAGCAGGCCGAGCTGCGCGAGACGTTCGACAAGTACCACGACTGGGACCGATGGGACCTGGCGTTCCACGACGACGGGTTCGAGCGCCTGCGGACGTCGTGGCACGCGGACGTGGAGTGGAGAGATCCCGACGGGCGGATGCAGACCCTGCCGATGCGGGTGGGCGAGATGGAGGCGTGGTATCGGCGCGAGCAGGAGATCAACCTGGAGGCGAGCGAGCGGTTGTGGGATGCGCTGCGGCAGCAGCACCGGGAGCGCTATTGGGTGACGCCGGTGGAGGGCGAGCCGCAGGCGATCGTGGACGCGGCCCGACCGGACGCGGAGGTCGACCGGGCGATGGCCGCCTGGCGGGAGGCGCACGGATGGGTGGAGCCGCGCCTCGCCCGGCCGCCGACGGAGGACGAGCTGCACGCCCGCGCGGAGGCGGAGGAGCGAGCGCTGTTCGCCGCGCTGCGCGAGATGCACGTCGGCGACCCGTGGGCGGAGGCTCTCGTGGACGCGGTGCAGGCGAGGTGCGACATGACGACGTCGAGGATCGACGCACGTGGGGCTCGGCCTGGCGAGACGGTGGACGAGTGGCTGGCGCGAACGTCGCCGGAGCGCGCCGTCGAGCGGGGGCCGTCCGGGCGGGTGGAGCCGCCCGAGGTGGAGCGGCGTGAGGAGACGCATCCGCGCGCCGCGGACCAGCAGCCCGCGGCGAGGGCGCGGACGGCGTCGCCGGGACCGCCCGACGAAGATGTCGACGCCTTCCTCCGGGACCCCGATGCCTGGGACGGCTGGCCGGACCCCGGCCGCGTGCACGTGATGACGGAGGCGATCGAAGCGCTGGTGGCCGCCGACCGCCCGGCGCTGCCGACCGGGGATGCGCAGCCTTCCGCCGTCGCCGCCGAGAGACGTGGGGAGGGCGTGAGGTGGGCGGAGAGCTTGCCTGGGCCTGGCGAGGGCGAGGGCCCGGAGGAGGCGGTGAGGTCGCTCAGGTCGTACGAGGCGGAGGGCGCGTCGGGGACGCTCGAGGACCACGCACCTGCGCTGGAGTTGGAGGACGACCACATGCGGGGAGTTGGGCTGGTCGGTGGGGTGCCGCCGCGGGGTGTGAGCGAGCAGGGGGCCGCGGACCTCGAGGCGGCGATGGACGCGGTGGTCGCCGGGGAGGCCACGGGCGCTCCTGTGGCGGATGGCGATGACCACGACGTGGCGCGCGCGAGCGCCGGCGACTCGCTGACGGCGGAGGACGATCTCCTCGACGTCGGTGTGCCTCCGGACCACCTACTCGAGGCCGACGATGCTGCACTGAGGAGTGACGAGGAGCGGGCGGAAGCGGACCGGACCCTGGCCATGTCGGCGGACGAGGATGAACGGGGGGATCGGGCCAAGGCCGAGGAGCTGGCTGCCGACGAGGACGGTCGGGCCGAGATGCAGTCGCACACCGACGAGCAGGCCCTGACATCTCCCGGGCCAGACGAGGCGGAGCCCGAGGACGAGCGTGCTGCTGACGCCGATCCGGCGACGGATGCGCTGGAGGCGCTCGATGACACCGCCCTGCCCTCGGAGCTCGCAGACGAGATTGCGCTGCCATCGGAGGAGGCGATGGCTGCTCAGGACGGGGCTGAGTGGGAGGCGTCCACCAGCGCAGAGATGGCTGCGGAGGAGGAGGACGAGATGGAGCCCTCCGGCGGCATGGAGGAGGACGACGATTGGGACTGATGGGACCGCCGCACTGGCAGCGACGGATGGCTGGCTCCACATCCACGGGCCGGGCTCGATGGGTCTGGCTCCCCATCTCGACGGCGATCCTCAGGAGGCGGGAGATGGACTCGATGTGCGAGCACTCGCACGCGGCCGCGCTGGGTACACCACCGCACGAGGAAGGATGAGATGGGCAGGGTGATCCTCGACCCGCAGAAGGTCGTCGCCGCGCTCAACCGCAAGGACCTTACCCAGCGCGAGCTTGCGCTGAAGACAGGCGTCAGCCAGACGACCGTCGGCCGCATGGTGCACGGTCTCCCGGTCAACCGCCACAAGGCCGCGCAGGTGATCCGCGTCCTGGTCGAGATCCCCGACGTGGACGGCATGGGGGAGTTCCTCCCGTGCGGCTAATCACTCCGCCGCTTCCAGGCCGCGATGAGGTCGTCGTCGGTGGCCTCGAGGTAGCGCATGGTCATCGCGAAGGTCTCGTGACCCATGGCGCGCCGGACCTCATGTGGCCCGGCGCCGGCCTCCAGCGCACGCATCGCGAAGGTATGCCGCAACCGGTACGCGTAGGCCTTCACCGCCTCACCATGGAGTCCGGACCGCTCGCAGAGGCGATCGATGATCTGACCGACGCCCGAGGCGGTGAGCGGCTGGTAATCGTCTCCCCGCCGGCGGGCGCTCAGGAAGAGTTCGTGACGCCGGGTGTCCTTCGGTCGCTGCCTGTCGATGTACTGCAGAACGACACGACTGAACGCGCACCTGGGAGTGTCGAGGGGGACGATCCGCTCCTTGTGCCCCTTCCCGTAGACGCGGAGCAGCCAGTCGCCCTTGCTCGTCTGGAAGACGTCCTCGACGCAGAGCCGGATGACCTCGAAGGGTCGGAGGCCGCAGCGGAGGAGGAGCTCGACCAGGACGCCGTCGCGGCCGCCGTCGCGGCCCCCGCCGGCGCGGGCGACGGCCAGCAGGCGGCGCTCCTCCTCGGGCGTCAGCGAGCGGGGCAGCTGCCTGGGCAGCCGCGGACCGCGGACGGTCAGCGCGGAGGTGTCCTGCAGGTACCCGCGCTCGGCGCAGAAGCGGAGAAACTGCCGCAGGTTGCGGTAATGGATGTGCTGGGTGGAGGCGGAGTACGGCCTGCCCTCGGCGTCGGTCACCTCGGCGAGATCGTGCTGGAAGCCCTCAAAGGCGCCGGCGTCCCAGCGATCGACGGTGGTGAGGCCGTGACCGTCGGCGTACTCCTTCACCCGGCCCATGAGCACCCACCGGTGGTTGTCCAGCGTCCGCTGCGCGCGCAGGCGCCGGGCCTGAGTGGCGATGAACTCCTCGACGGCGTCGTCCCAGCGCACTGGCTGATTGGGTCGCGGTGGAGCGACCGTGGTCAGCGGCCGCTGTCGGCGCTGAATGGGACGCATGCGGGGCCCTCTGACAAGGTCTGTGACCGAAAAAGGATACATCCTCGGTCACAGGTCTGTGAGGGGACGCCTCGCACTTTCAGGCGCCTCTGGAGCGCCTCCGGGCAGCAGTGATGAAGGGGAAGAAAATGTTGGAACCACGCCATTTTGTGGGCGATGGCGCCCCCTGCAGGACTCGAACCTGCGACCGGCCGCTTAGAAGGCGGCTGCTCTATCCAGCTGAGCTAAGGGGGCGGGCCGGGGCAGTCTACGGTGGTCGCGGACGGTCGCCGCGCCGCCACATATGATCGGGCCGGAGGGGCTGCCCGGCGCAAGTGGCCCTGTCCCTGCCGCTTCGACCGCCGGCGGGGACGCCAGGCGCGCAGGCGCATCGGAACCTCCAGCCCGAGGCCGGGGCGGGTATCATCACTCCGCCTCGTCGCGGCCGGCGTGGCCGCGGCCGGCTCGGGGTGGCCATAGCTCAGTTGGTTAGAGTGCCAGGTTGTGGCCCTGGAGGTCGAGGGTTCAAATCCCTCTGGCCACCCCACCCTCCGGTCGCCGGCTCAGCTCTCGGAGGCGATCACCGTGAGCAGGCCGCCGGCGAGGGCGACGTTCTTGAGGAACTGCATCTCCTGCATGCGCCGGGCGGGGCCCTCCTCGTTCCAGAAGGCGTGGCCCACCAGGGTGGTGGGCACTAGGAGCGCGAGCAGGGCGAGTGCCGACTCGCGGGGGCGGATGCCCAGCCCGAGGGTGGTGCCCGCGATCGCCATGCCGGCGCCGTTGAGGCGCACCATGAGCTCCGGTTCGGGGATGCCGACGGCCTCGAGCTTCGCCGGCCTCATGCCCGGCTCGAACGCCGCGTCGATGCCGCTGTGGATGAAGACCGAGGCGATCCCGATCCGGCCCAACCGGCGCAGCACCGTCGGCTTGCCGTGCTTGTCGCGCATGGGGTTCCTCCGTGGTGGACGGAGCGAGGGTAGCCCGTCGGCACGGCTCGGCGGAGCCGGCGGAGCCCGGTGCTACGCTCGGGCGGTGGCATTGGCGCTCGTCCTCATCCTCGCCGGCACGGTGCTGTGGCTCCTCGCCGTGGTGGGGCTGATCCGCGACCGCAGGTCGGCGGTCTGGAACCGGGTGGTGGTGGGGCTGCTGCTGGCCGCGCTCCCCCCCGCGGCGGCGGTGTACTGGTTCCGCCACTGATCCCGCGGCGCCGCCGGCCGGGGCGGACAACGGGCCTGGGGTAAGATCGGATGATGGCCGAGGAGCAGTCGCAGGAGGGGGCTCCGCCCGAGGCCCATCGCACCGAGACGGTGGACCGCTACCTCGAGTGTGTGTACTACATCGCCCACGAGGGCGAGACCGTCCGTCCCAGCCGCCTCGCCGACTGGCTCGGGGTCAGCGCCCCCACGGGGAGCGTCAACCTGCAGCGGCTCGAGCGCGACGGCTGGGTGGGCTTCGCCCGCGACCGCAGCGTCTCGCTGACCGCCCGCGGCGAGGAGGTGGCGGCGCGGATCGTCCGCCGCCA
>JAQBPI010000191.1 GCA_028287605.1 Chloroflexota bacterium | reverse complement strand
CGGCGGCGGCCCGCGACGTGCTCCCGGTGCGGCTGCGCGAGGCCGGCGCCGACGTCGAGGTGCTGCCGATCTACCGCACCGTCCTCCCCGAGGGCGCCGCGGACCTGCTGCGCGCCGAGCTGGGACGCGGCGTCGACGCGGTCACCTTCACCAGCAGCAGCACCGTGACCCACTTCCGCGAGGCCCTGGGCGGCTCGCCCTTCCCGGCCGGCGCGGTGGCCGCCTGCATCGGGCCGGTGACCGCCCGCACCGCGCGCGAGGCGGGCTACCCGGTCGCGGTGGTGGCCACCGAGTACACCACCGCCGGCCTCGCCGCCGCGCTCAGCGCCCACGATTTTCGGGGAGAAACCTCCCCCAGCCCCACGACGCTCGGAACCCCCGCCTCGCTACCCTGACGACCCCATGCCCTTCCCCATCGACCGCCCGCGCCGGATGCGGCGCACCGCGGCGCTGCGCCGCCTGGTGCGCGAGACCCGGCTCCGTCCCGACGACCTGATCCACGCCGCCTTCGTCCGCGAGGACCTCGACGCTCCCCGCGAGATCGCCACCATGCCCGGCCAGCATCAGGAGACCCAGGACAGCCTGATCCGCTCGGTGGAGGACGCGGTCCGCGGCGGCTGCTCCGGCGTCGTGCTGTTCGGCATCCCCACGGACAAGGACCCGGACGGCTCGGAGGCGTGGAACGACCGCGGCGTGGTGCAGACCGCGCTGCGGCGGCTCCGCTCCGAGTTCCGCGACGAGTGCGTGCTCATCGCCGACTGCTGCCTCGACGAGTACACCGACCACGGCCACTGCGGGGTGCTGCTCGAGGACGGCCGGGTCGACAACGACGCCACCCTCGACCTCTACGCGCGGATCGCGGTGAGCCAGGCGGCCGCCGGCGCCGACATCATCGCCCCCAGCGGGATGATGGACGGCCAGGTCGCCGCCATCCGGCAGGCGCTCGACGACAACGGCTTCTCCGACACCGCCATCCTCGCCTACAGCGCGAAGTTCGCCTCGGTGATGTACGGGCCCTTCCGCGACGCCGCCGACTGCGCGCCGCGGCACGGCGACCGGCGCGGCTACCAGATGGACGTCGCCAACCAGCGCGAGGCGGTTCGCGAGACCCTGCTCGACATCGACGAGGGCGCCGACATGGTGATGGTCAAGCCGGCGCTCACCTGCCTCGACGTCGTCGCCCGGGTGCGCGACGCCACCGATCTCCCGCTCGCCGCCTACTGCGTGAGCGGCGAGTACGCGATGCTGCGCGCGGCCGCCGCCGCGGGGGCGTTCGAGGAGCGGGCCGCGGTGCTGGAGGCGCTGACCGCCATCCGCCGCGCCGGCGCCGACATGGTCATCACCTATCACGCGCGCCAGGTCGCGCGGTGGCTCGCGGAGGATCGAGGATGAGTGTCGGGACCCCCACACCGCGCTCGCGCACGGCGCTCGCGGTGGCCGTCCTGGCAGTGGTCGTGGCCGGGCTGGTGGCGGTCGGCGTGATCTTCAACCGGGTGGCGGGGAAGGACTCCAGCCCCGGCGTCGCCAGCGCATCGCCGTCGCCGACCGCGCAGATCAGCGCCACCCCTGCGCCCACGGCGGCGCCCACCCCGGCGGCCGCCACCGTCGCCTACGCCGACTGTTCGAAGGCGAGCTTCGGGCCGCCCCTGGCGCCCTTCCAGCCGCCGGCCGCCGACCTCCACAAGTACTCCGCCGCGCCGCCGATGCAGCTCGCCATCGGCAGGCTCTACCAGGCGACCATCACCACCCCGCGCGGGAGGATCGTGCTCTGCCTGCAGCCCACCCTCGCGCTCGCCTCGGTGAACAACTTCGTCGCCCTGGCCCGCAACCACTTCTACGACGGCCTCACCTTCCACCGGGTGGAGGCGAACTTCGTGATCCAGGGCGGCGACCCCAAGGGCGACGGCACCGGCGGGCCCGGCTACTCCTTCCCCGACGAGCCGGTCCACAACGCCTACGTGGACGGCGCCGTGGCCATGGCCAACTCCGGCCCCAACACCAACGGCTCGCAGTTCTTCATCTGCACCGGCACGCAGTGCTCGTCGCTGCAGCCGCAGTACAACCTCTTCGGCAGGGTGGAGAGCGGGCTGGACATCGCCAAGCTGACCCAGAAGGGCGACGTCATGGCCATCAGCGTCTCCGAGCAGAGGTGAGCGGGCCGCGCTCGGCGGAGGTCATGCGCCGGGCGCGGGCGCTGATGCCGGGCGGGGTGAGCAGCCCGGTGCGCGCCTTCGCCGCGGTCGGCGGCGAGCCACCGGTGTTCGCCTCCGGACGCGGCTGCCGGCTGGTCGACGAGGACGGCCGCGAGTACGTCGACTTCGTGCTCGCCTACGGTCCGCTCATCCTCGGCCACGACCACCCCGCGATCCGCGACGCCATCGCCGGGCGGCTGCCGCTGGGCACCGCGTACGGCGGCCCCACCGCCCTCGAGGTCGAGCTCGCGGGGCGGGTGGTGGCGGCGGTGCCGTCGATCGAGATGGTCCGCTTCGTCAACTCCGGCACCGAGGCGACGATGTCGGCGCTCCGCCTGGCCCGGGCGGCCACCGGCCGCGACCGGGTGGTGAAGTGCGCCGGCGGCTATCACGGGCACGCCGACCTGCTCCTCGTCGAGGCCGGCTCGGGGGTGGCGACCCTGGGGATCCCGGGGTCGCCCGGCGTGCCCGAGGCGGCGGTGCGCGACACCCTCACCGTGCCCTTCAACGACGCGGAGGCGGTCGAGGCGCTCTTCGCCGCGCAGGGCGAGCGTATCGCCGCCGTGATCGTCGAGCCGGTGGCGGGCAACATGGGCTGCGTGCCGCCGCGGCCCGGCTACCTCCGGGCGCTGCGGGCGATCACCGAGCGTCACGGCGCGCTGCTGGTCTTCGACGAGGTGATGACCGGCTTCCGGGTCGCCTACGGCGGTGCGCAGACCCTCTACGGGGTGACCCCCGACCTCACCTGCCTCGGCAAGGTGATCGGCGGCGGCCTGCCGGTGGGCGCCTACGGCGGCTCGGCGGCGCTGATGTCCCTGGTCGCACCGGTCGGCCCCGTCTATCAGGCGGGCACCCTGAGCGGGAACCCGCTGGCGATGGCGGCGGGGTGCGCCGCTCTCGACACGCTCAGCGAGGGCGCCGCCTAC
>JAQBPI010000182.1 GCA_028287605.1 Chloroflexota bacterium | reverse complement strand
CTCGAGGGCGAGGTCGCCGCCGGCGATCTGCTCGGCGACCTGCCCTGCGCGCTGCTGGTGCGTGCGTGACCCGGAGGGGGGAGCCGCGGGTCTGGGCGCCGCGTGCCCGGCGGCTCGAGGCCGGGCTGCCCGGGGGCCGTCATCCGCTGCGTCCCCTCGACGGCGGCTGGTGGAGCGGCGACGAGCCGCTCGCTCCGGGCACCGACTACCGGCTGTCCCTCGACGGCGGGCCCGGCCTCCCCGACCCGCGCTCGCCCTTCCAGCCGGAGGGCGTCCACGGGCCCTCGCGCAGCGTCGACCACGGCGCCCACGCCTGGGGCGACGCCGGCTGGCGCGGCGCCGAGCTCGCGGACGCGGTGATCTACGAGCTCCACGTCGGCACCTTCACCCCCGAGGGCACCTTCGCCGCCGCCGCTGCCCGGCTCGGCCACCTCGTCGGCCTGGGGGTGACCGCGGTCGAGATCATGCCCGTGGCCGAGTTTCCCGGCGACCACGGCTGGGGCTACGACGGGGTCGACCTCTACGCGCCCCACCACGCCTACGGCGGCCCCGAGGGGCTGCACCGGCTGGTCGACGCCTGCCACGCCCGCGGCCTCGCCGCCGTGCTCGACGTCGTCTACAACCACCTCGGCCCCGACGGCAACTACCTCGGCGCCTACGCCCCGTACTTCACCGACCGCTACCGCACCCCCTGGGGAGAGGCGATCAACCTCGACGGCCGGCAGAGCGACGAGGTGCGCGCCTTCATCGTCGACAACGCGCTGATGTGGCTGCGCGACTACCACCTCGACGGCCTGCGCCTCGACGCGGTGCACGCCATCGTCGACACCTCGGCGGTGCACATCCTCGAGGAGCTGGCCACCCGGGTGGCCGCGCTCGAGGCCGAGCTGGGGCGGCGGCTCTGGCTGATCGCCGAGAGCGACCTCAACGATCCCCGGGTGGTGCGCGACCCGGAACGGGGCGGGTACGGCCTCGACGCGCAGTGGAGCGACGACTTCCACCACGCCCTCCACGCCGCCCTCACCGGCGAGCGCACCGGCTACTACGTCGACTACGGCCGGCTGGAGGACGTCGCCAGGGCGCTGCGCCGGGCGTTCGTCTTCGACGGCCGGTACTCCCGCTTCCGCGAGCGACGCCACGGCCGGCCGATCGGCGACCTCGGCGGCGACCGCTTCGTGGTCTGCCTGCAGAACCACGACCAGGTCGGCAACCGGGCCGCGGGCGAGCGCAGCTCGGCGCTGATGAGCACCGGGCTGCTCCGGGTGGGGGCGGCGCTGGTGCTCACCGCGCCGTTCGTCCCGATGCTCTTCCAGGGCGAGGAGTGGGGAGCGTCCACGCCCTTCCTCTACTTCACCGACCACGTCGACCCGGAGCTCGCGACGGCGGTCAGCCAGGGGCGCAAGCGCGAGTTCGCCGCCTTCGGCTGGGACGAGTCGGCGGTGCCCGATCCCCAGGACGAGTCGAGCTTCGTCCGCTCGCGGCTCGACTGGGACGAGATCGCCCGCGAGCCCCACGCCGGCCTGCTCGCCTGGCACCGGGAGCTGATCGCGCTGCGCCGGCGCCTGCCCGCGCTCCGGGACGGTGACCTGAGCGCGGTGTGCGTGCGCGTCGACGAGGAGCACCGCTGGCTGGTGATGGAGCGCCACGGGGTCACCGTGGCCGCCAACCTCGGGGCGCGGGCGGCGCGGATCCCCGGGGGGTCGCGCGGCTGGGGCGAGGTGCTGCTCGCCTCCGCCGAGGCACCCTGCCGCGAGGGCGACGCGCTGATCCTCCCGCCGCAGTCGGTGGTGGTGCTGGGTCAGTCGATCTGAACAGGGGGAAGGCTGTCGGCGACGAAGGAGCTGATGGCCTGGGGGAGGCCCCCCTCGAGTGAGCGCGTCAGCGCTCAGAGCGACAGATCCTCCTCGGCGGCGCCGGCGGCGGTGGCCGCCTCGCAGGCGCGTCGGAGCAGGGCGAGGCGGGTGTCGCGGTCGGCGCCGGCGGTGACCCGGCCGGCGAGCCAGGTGGCCAGCGGGGCGAACTGGCGCGCCCCCGAGCTGCGCGCCGCGGCGCCGGCGAGCTCGAGGATCAGCGCCGCCTCGTCGCGGTCGATCTCGGGCGGATCCGCATCGGCGAGGCCGGCGGCGAAGCGGTCGAGCCAGGGGTTCACGGGTGGGGAGCATAGTCGGGGCCTGCGGGGCACCGCCGGATCCGCCACAATGCCCCGCCGTGGTGAGACCGGTCCGGTCCGCGTCCCGCAGGCATGGTCTCGTCGCCGTGCTCGCCGTCCTCTGGCTCTCCGCGTGCGGAACCCAGGGGCCGGCTCCCGCGGCCCGGATCCCGGCCGGGTCCCCGGCGCCCACGGCGACGCCGTCGCCCACTCCCCGCCCCGACGCGCTCCGCGACCCGGTGATCGTCCAGGTCGAGAACTCGCCGGACGCGCGGCCGCAGCGCGGTCTCGCCGAGGCGGCGGTGCTCTACGAGTACAGCGCCGAGGGCGGCATCTCGCGGTTCAGCGCCCTCTACTTCAAGCCTCCCGCCGGGCAGGTGGGGCCGGTGCGCAGCGCCCGCATCGCCACGGTGACGCTGTGCAGCCTCTACGACGCCGTGCTCATGTACTCGGGCGCCTCGAACTACATCGAGGGCCGGCTGCAGCAGTCCGGGATGCGCCACTACGACGAGGACACCTCCTCCGGCGACCTCTTCCGCATCCGCAGCCGCTACCCGCCCCACAACCTCTACACCGACGGCAGCCACATCGCCGACCTGCTCGGGCGGGTGGGCGACCCGCCGGCGGCCTACGTGCTGTGGCCGCGGCTGGCGCCGGGAGTGCCGCCGCCGCCGGGCACGCCGGTGCACTCGCTCGCGGTGCCGATCTCGCCCTTCGAGCAGCCCGTCTTCACCTGGACCGCGGAGGGCTTCGTGCGCACCGAGCCGCGGACCGGCCCGCTGCTCGACGGCGCCACCTTGCGGCCGCTGACCCTGCCGACGGTGATCGTGCTGCAGGTGCCGGTGAAGCCGGCCCCGGAGGTGGTCGACGTCAACGGGGTGATGGGCCTGGACCACACCCTGACCGGCAGCGGCCCGGCCCAGGTGTTCACCGGCGGCATCGCCTACACCGCGACCTGGCAGCAGGACGCCAAGGGGCCACCCCGCCTGCTGCTGCCCGACGGCACCCCGGCCCCCATCGCCCCCGGCGAGGCGGCGGTCGAGCTGGTGCCGACGGGCTCGCCCGCGGTGGTGCGGTAGGTCGGCCGAGCATCCCCCCCGCGCGGCAGATCGGCCGAGCCAGGCCCCGTCCCCAGATCAGCCGACCCGCGTTCACCGCCTCCGGAACACCGGCTCGAGCAGGCGGCGCACCGCGAAGCGGGGGAGGAGGCGCACGCCGGTGGCGCCGGCGAGGTTCACGGCGCCCGGCACGCAGATGACGTCGCCGTGGTCGAAGGACCTCAGCGCGGCGCTCACCACCCTGTCGGCGGTCATGAAGAGCGGCCCGATGCGCTCGAACTCGCCGGTCACCCCGGCGACGTCGCCGAACTCGGTGCGGGTGGGGCCGGGGCAGAGCGCCATCACCCGCACCCCGCTGCCCGGCAGCTCGGCGGCGACCGCCTCGGTGAGGTGGAGGACGAACGCCTTGGTGGCTGCGTAGGTGGCGAAGTGGGGGAGGGGCTGGAAGGCGGCGGTGCTGGCCACGTTGATCACCCCGCCGCCGCGCGCCTCCAGGCAGCCGGGGAGGGCGGCGCGCATCAGCTGGTGCACCGCCAGCGCGTTGACGGTGATCTCCGCGGCCTCGCGGGCCGGGTCCTGCTCGACGAAGCGGCCGCGGCTGCCGAAACCCGCGCTGTTCACCAGCAGCCAGGGGCCGCCGGCGCCGAGCCGGGCGGTCACCAGGCCCCGGCCCCCGGCGGTCTCCAGGTCGGCGCCCAGCACCTCCACCGGGGCCTCGGAGACGGCGCGCAGCTCGGTGGCGAGGCGCTCCAGCCGGTCGACGCGGCGGGCCACCAGGACGAGCTCGTGACCGCGCCCCGCGAGGTGCCGCGCGAAGCTCTCGCCGAGGCCGCTGGAGGCGCCCGTGACCAGGGCGGGGACGGTGGCGGGAACGGGCTGCATGGCGGGTCCTCTGCTGGTGCGTTTGCGCAGTTTCTCGGCCTCTCGCCGGCCCGGCGGCCGCGGCGGGACCCTTTGGTAGGATGCACGACGCATGCTGTCCGATTACGCGCCGATCCTCGTGTTCCTGGCGCTCTGCGTCGCCTTCGGCGGGGGCGTCCAGCTGCTCAACTCCGTCGTCGGTCCGCGCAAGCCGTCGCCGGAGAAGGAGCTGCCCTACGAGTGCGGGATCATGCCCGTCGAGTCCGCGCGCCGGCGCTTCTCGGTCAGCTTCTACGTCACCGCCATGCTCTTCATCATCTTCGACGTGGAGTCGGTGTTCCTGTTCCCCTGGGCCACGGTCGTCCGCGACCTGAAGATCTTCGGACTGGTGGAGATCGGCATCTTCATCCTCACCCTGCTGGTGGCGCTGGCCTACGTCTGGCGCAAAGGGGCGTTGCAATGGGACTGACCGAGCCGCGACCCTCGCTGCCACTGCCGGGAATGCACCTGGCACAGTCCGACTCGCCGGCGATCCCCCTTCCCCGCACCGGCGAGCGCGAGCGCACCGCGGCGCAGACCGGGGTCATCACCACCACCGTCGGCAAGGTGATCGCGTGGGGACGCTACAGCTCGCTGTGGCCGGCGCTCTTCGGGCTCGCCTGCTGTGCCATCGAGATGATGGCGGTGGGCAACAGCCGCTACGACATGTCGCGCTTCGGCGCCGAGGTCTTCCGTGCCTCGCCGCGGCAGGCCGACCTGATGATCGTCGCCGGCCGCGTCTCCCAGAAGATGGCCCCGGTGCTCCGGCAGATCTACGACCAGATGCCCGAGCCCAAGTGGGTCATCAGCATGGGCGCGTGCGCGTCCTGCGGCGGCATGTTCAACAACTACGCGATCGTGCAGGGCGTCGACAAGGTGGTCCCGGTGGACATCTACCTGCCCGGCTGCCCGCCCCGGCCCGAGGGGCTGCTCGACGCCGTGGTGAAGCTCCAGAAGAAGATCGCCGCCGAGCCGGCGTCACTGCGCGGGTAGACCACCCTGACCACCAGCCCCGACTCCGCCGCGGCGGCCCGTCCGCCTGCCGGCGCCCGTGCCGCCCGGCTGCTCGCCGCCCGACTCCCCGAGGCGGTCGTCCGCCGCGACGAGGGGTGCGGGGAGGAGACGGTGGTGATCCGCCGCGACCGCCTGGTCGACGCCTGCGCGCTGCTCCGCGACGACCCCGAGGGCATGTACACGATGCCGGTCTACGTGACCGCCGTCGACTGGCCCGACCGCGAGCCGGGCGCGCCCCGCTACGACGTCGTCTACCAGCTGCGCTCGCTGCAGCACAACGACGTCTGCCGCCTGGTGGTGCAGGTACCCGAGGACGACCCCACCGTGCCCACGCTCGAGGGCGAGTTCTGTGGCATGGACTGGCACGAGCGCGAGTGCTACGACCTGCTCGGCATCGTCTTCGAGGGTCACCACGACCTGCGGCGCATCCTCATGCCGGACGACTGGGAGGGGCATCCGCTTCGCAGGGACTACGTCTCCTTCGGCGAGCCCGTCGCCTTCACCCACAACATCGAGTGGGCCCTGCCCGCGGCGGAGCGGCCGCCGGGCATGCCGGGGACCTCGCGGTAGATGGCAGCGATCCTCCCTCCGCAGCAGCCCGGGCTCCCCGGCGGCGAGGACACCTTCGCCGAGGGGCGTCGCCGGCTGGGGGTTCCTCCCGACCTCGACAACGTCGAGCTCACGGAGATCGGCGAGGACACCATGGAGCTGAACATGGGTCCGCAGCATCCCTCGACCCACGGGGTGCTCCGCCTGGTCCTCGACCTCGACGGCGAGGTGGTGCGGGCCTGCCGCCCCGACATCGGCTTCCTCCACACCGGCTTCGAGAAGGACTTCGAGCGCCACACGTACCAGCAGTGCATCCCCTACAGCGACCGCATGGACTACCTGGCGCCGCTGATCAACAACCTCGGCTTCTCGCTCGCCGCCGAGAAGCTGCTGGGGGTCGAGGTGCCGCCGCGGGGCCAGTACCTGCGGGTGATCATGTGCGAGCTCGCGCGCCTCGGCAGCCACCTGATCTGGTTCGGCACCCACGCCCTCGACATGGGCGCGACCACGCCGTTCCTCTACGCCTGGCGCGAGCGCGAGACCATCATGGACATCAACGAGCTGGTGAGCGGGGTGCGCATGCACACCTCGTTCATCCGCGTCGGCGGCCTCATGGCCGACGTGCCCGACGAGTTCGAGGCCATGGTGCGCACGGTGGTGCACACCTTTCCCAAGGCGATCGACGAGTACGAGCTGCTGATCACCAAGAACCCGATCTGGCGGGAGCGCACCATCGGCCTGGGCACGATCAGCGCCGAGGACGCGCTCGCCTACGGCATGTCAGGCCCCTGCCTGCGCGGCAGCGGCGTCGCCTACGACCTGCGCAAGGCGCAGCCCTACAGCTCCTACGACCACTTCGAGTTCGACGTGCCGATCGGCGTGAACGGCGACGTCTACGACCGCTACCTGGTGCGGATGCGGGAGATGCGCGAGTCGCTGAGGATCATCGAGCAGGCGCTCGACAACCTCCCGTCGGGGCCGGTGAACACCCTCGACCGCAAGGTGGCGCCGCCGCCGCGCAACGAGATCAACACCAGCATGGAGTCGCTGATCCACCACTTCAAGCTGGTCACCGAGGGCTTCTCCGTGCCCCGGGGGCAGGTCTACCAGGCGGTGGAGTCGCCGCGCGGCGAGCTCGGCTTCTACATGGTCAGCGACGGCAGTAACCGTCCGTATCGCGTCAAGGTGCGTGCTCCGTCGTTCAGCAACCTGCACGCCCTGCCCTACATGGTCAAGGGCGAGCTCATCGCCGACGTGGTGGCGGTGATCGGCTCCATCGACATCGTCCTGGGAGACGTCGACCGGTGATGCTCGCGGCCCGGACACGGGCGGAGATCGAGCACACCCGTCGCCGCTATCCGCACCCGCGCTCGGCGATCATGCCGTCGCTGTGGGCGGTGCAGCACGAGCTCGGATGGCTGCCGCCGGAGGCGATGGCCGAGGTCGCCGAGCTGCTCGGGCTCGCCCCCAGCGAGGTGCAGGCGGTGGCGACCTTCTACTCCATGTATTTCAAGCGCCCGCCCGGCCGGCACCACATCCTGGTGTGCGTCAACGCCGCCTGCGCTCTCCGCGGCGCCGACGAGACCGCCGCCCACATCGAGCAGCGGCTCGGCTGCCCCTCGGGGACGACCACCGCCGACGGGATGTTCACCTGGGAGAGCACGATCGAGTGCCTGGGTGGCTGCGGCGGGGCGCCGATGATGCAGGTCGACCACCACTTCGAGGAGCACCTCACCCCCGAGCGCATCGACGCCATCCTGGCGCGGGTCGCCGCCCAGCCGGCCGATCACCGCGACTGGCCGCCGGCGCGGGTGCCCAATCCGCCGGCCTCGACCACGCCGCCGCCGCCGACCGCCGAGGGCCCGCCCTCGGCCGGTGCGGCCGGGTAGGATCACCGCCCAGCAATGGCCGAATACAAGCTGCTGACCAAGGACATCGGCGTCGAGGGCCTGCAGACGCTGCCCGTGTACGAGCGGAGAGGCGGCTACCAGGCGCTGCGCGCCGCGCTCCGCGACCGCACTCCCGACGAGATCGTCGAGCAGGTGAAGATCAGCGGGCTGCGCGGCCGCGGCGGCGCCGGATTCCCCACCGGGACGAAGTGGTCGTTCCTCCCCCGCGACGTCTTCCCCCGCTACCTGTGCATCAACGCCGACGAGTCCGAGCCGGGCTGCTTCAAGGACCGCTACCTCATCGACGAGAACCCTCACCAGCTGATCGAGGGCATCGTCATCGCCGCCTACGCGCTCCAGGTGAAGCACGCGTTCCTGTACATCCGCGGCGAGTACCACGACCAGCGGCTGCTGCTGGAGCGCTGCGTCGAGGAGGCGCGCGCCGCCGGGTACATCGGCGAGCGCATCCTCGGCTCCGACTTCGGCTGCGACGTGATCGTCCACGGCGGCGCCGGCGCCTACATCTGCGGCGAGGAGACGGCGCTCATCGACTCGCTGGAGGGGTTCCGCGGCCAGCCCCGGCTCAAGCCTCCCTTCCCCGCGGTCAAGGGCCTCTACGGCAAGCCCACTGTGGTCAACAACGTCGAGACCCTGAGCAACCTCCCCCACATCCTCTCCCGCGGCGGCGAGTGGTTCAAGGCGATCGGCACCGAGCGCAGCACCGGCACCCGGGTGTGGTGCTGCAGCGGCCACATCGAGCGCCCCGGCTGCTACGAGATGGAGCTGGGACGCCCCATCCGCGAGCTCTTCGAGGAGCACTGCGGCGGGATGTGGAGGGGACGGTCGCTCAAGGCCTTCCAGCCCGGCGGAGGCTCGATGCAGGTGCTCCTGCCCGACCACCTCGACCTCCCCCTGGACATGGACGCGGTGATGAGGGCGGGCTCGTCGCTGGGCGCCGGCGCGATGATGTTCATGGACGAGACCACCTGCCTGGTCAACGTGTCGATGCGGCTGGTCGACTTCTACCACCACGAGTCCTGCGGCAAGTGCGCGCCCTGCCGTGAGGGCACCTACTTCGAGTCGCAGCTGATGCACCGGCTCGAGGCCGGGGTGGCCACCCTCGACGAGCTGGACACGCTCAAGGACATCTGCGCGAACATGGACGGCAAGTGCTTCTGCCCGCTGGGTGACACCGCCACCTGGTTCGTGATGTCCGCCTACCGGCACTTCCGGCACGAGTTCGAGGCCCACTGCGGCGCCGGCGGCTGCCCGGTGGCGCGCGAGCACCGGCCGCTCCCGGCGGGGGCGGCACGGTGACCGAGGCCAGCACCCCGGCTCCCGACGACGGCCGCGTCGAGGTCACCATCGACGGCCGGGTGACCCGGGCGCCCAGGGGCCAGCTGGTGCTCGACGCCGCCGCCGCCGTGGGCGTCCACATCCCCATCTACTGCGCCCATCCCAAGATGGACCCGGTCGCGGTCTGCCGGATGTGCCTGGTCCAGGTCGAGAAGATGCCCAAGCTGCAGCCGGCGTGCGCCACCTACGTCAGCGAGGGCATGGTGGTCCAGACCCAGACCGTCCCGGTGGCGAAGGCGCGCGAGGGGGTGCTGGAGTTCCTGCTCCTCAACCACCCGCTCGACTGCCCGGTGTGCGACCGCGGCGGCGAGTGCGACCTGCAGGACTTCACCCTTCGCTACGGTCCCGAGACCTCGCGGATGCCGATCACCGACAAGGTGCACTTCGACAAGGCGGTGCCGCTGTCGGACAAGATCGAGCTCGACCAGGAGCGGTGCATCCTCTGCTGGCGCTGCACGCGCTACTACGAGGAGATCACCGGCGAGAAGGAGATCGTGCTCCAGGAGCGCGGGGTGCACACCTCGGTGGCCACCTTCGACTCCCGGCCGCTGCGGTCGGCGTTCCAGGGCAACCTCCCGGAGATCTGCCCGGTGGGAGCGCTCACCCACCGCCAGTACCGGTTCGTCGCCCGCCCCTGGGACCTGCAGCGCGCGCGCAGCGTCTGCCCCGAGTGCTCGTACGGCTGCAACATCAACATCGACAGCCGCGAGTACGAGGTGAAGCGCTTCGCCTCGCGCGACAACCCGCTGGTCGACGACATGTGGCTCTGCGACCGCGGCCGCTACAGCGCCCCGCGCTGGAACCGCACCGACCGGGTGCGGCGGCCGGTGGTGCGCGCCCAGGGCGGCGACCAGGAGGTCAGCGCCCAGAACGCGGTGCGCGAGGCCGGGCGGCGGCTGCGCGAGGTGCGCGACCAGCACGGCGCCAACGCCATCGGCGTGATCGGCTCGGTGGAGTGCACCAACGAGGAGGCCTGGCTGCTGCAGCGCCTCGCCCGCGAGGCCATCGGCACCACCCACCTCGACCACCAGCTCGACCCCTTCCCCGGGCTCTCCCCGGAGGAGCACGCCCTCGGCATCGCCGAGATCGAGGACTGCTCGGCGGTGGTGGTGCTCGGCGCCCGTCCCGAGCAGCAGGCGCCGGTGCTCACCCTGCGGCTGTTCAAGGCGCAGCGCAAGCGCGGCACCGCCGTCCACCGGCTGCCGGTCGACGTCGACGGCGCCACCCTGCGGGGGATCACCGGCGGCAGGCTGGTCGGGGTGATCGCCGACGAGGTCGACCGCCCCCAGGCCGCCCACGTCGCCCAGCTGCTCGCCGGCGGGAACACCGAGGTCCGCCGCCTCACCGTCACCCGCGGGGTCAACGGCCGCGGCTGCAAGGACCTGGGGCTGCTCCCCAACCTGCTCCCCGGCTACCGGCCCGCGCCGGGGGCGGGACGCTGCGGCACCGAGATCCTCGAGGCCACCGGCGCCGGCCAGGTCCGCGCCCTGGTGATCATGGGCTCGCACCCCTGGGCGGCCGCCGCCGGGGTGCTGCTCACCGGCGCGCTCAACGCCGCCGACCTGGTGGTGGCGATCGAGACCCAGCCGGGGCCGGTCGCCCAGGCGGCGACGGTGCTGATCCCCGGACACACCCACGTCGAGAAGGCGGGGACGGTGACCAACCTGGAGGGCCGCGTCCAGCGCATCCGCCAGGCGCTGCCTCCCGCCACCACCGTGCCCACCGAGCTGCGCGTCCTCTCCATGCTCGCCGCCGAGCTGGGCTGCGAGCGCTGGCCGGCGGAGACGGTGGCGGTCGACCGCGAGGTCTCCGCCACCCTGCCCGCCTACGCCGTGGCGGGCAACGGCGGGCGCACCCGCTGGCCGGTGCCGGTCCCATGATGCTCGCCGACATCTGGAGCTACCAGATCGGTCCGGACTACTGGTGGCTGATCGTGCTCAAGGGCGTGATCATCGTCCTCTTCCTCGCCACCGCCGCCGCCTACAGCACCTATGCCGAGCGCAAGGTGGCGGCCCACATCCAGCTGCGCATCGGTCCCAACCGGGTGGGCCCGCTGGGCCTGCTGCAGCCCGCCGCCGACGCGGTGAAGCTGCTCTTCAAGGAGAACGTCGCCCCCGCAGGGCGCGACAAGCTCCTCTACCTCGTCGCCCCCGCCTTCGCCGCGGCCGCGGCGATCTTCGCCTTCGCCGTGATCCCGGTCAGCGGGGTGAGCACGGTGCACGGCTACCAGCTGCACTGGGACATCGCCCATCTCAACGTGGGCCTGCTCTACATCCTCGCGGTCACCTCGCTCGGGGTGTACGCCATCTTCCTGGGGGGCTGGTCGGCGAACAGCAAGTACTCGCTGCTGGGGGCGCTGCGCTCCTCGGCGCAGCTCATCTCCTACGAGATGGCGGTGGCCTTCGCGCTGATGGGCGCGGTGATCCTCAGCCAGAGCCTCGACCTCGAGCAGATCGTGCTCGCGCAGCACCGGGCCTGGTTCGTGCTCCTCCAGCCGCTCGGCTTCCTCCTGTACTTCACCGGGGCGCTGGCCGAGACCAACCGGCTGCCCTTCGACCTGCCCGAGGCCGAGACCGAGCTGGTCGCCGGCTACCACACCGAGTACTCGGGGATGCGCTTCGGCTTCTACTTCCTCGGCGAGTACATCAACATGGTCACGGTCTGCTCCATCGCCACCGTGCTCTTCCTCGGCGGCTGGCTGCCCATCCTGCCCTTCCTCGACTTCATCCCCGGGGTGCTGTGGTTCCTCGCCAAGATGCTCCTGCTGCTCTTCGGCATGATGTGGATCCGCTGGACCCTGCCGCGCCTGCGCTACGACCGGCTGATGAACCTGGGATGGAAGGTGATGCTGCCGCTGGGCCTGCTCAACATCGCCGTCACGGGAGCCGTGGTGGCGGTCAAGGCGTCGCTGTGAGCGGGCGCGCGGCATGCTGATCGAGATCGTCAGGGGCATGGCCTTCACCCTGCGCAAGCTGTTCAGCAAGCCCATCACCCTGCAGTGGCCCGAGGAGCAGAAGCCGGCGATGCCGCGGCACCGCGGCCGCCACGTCCTCCACCGCTACGACAACGGGCTCGAGAAATGCATCGGCTGCGAGCTCTGCTCCGGCGCCTGCCCGGTGGGCTGCATCTACGTCGAGCCCGCCGAGAACGACCCCGCCAACCCGGTCGCGCCCGGCGAGCGCTATGCGCGGCGGTACGAGATCAACCTGATGCGCTGCATCTACTGCGGCTACTGTGCCGAGGCCTGCCCCACCGAGGCGATCACCCTCGGGCCGCGCTACGACCTCGCCGACTACCGGCGGGAGCGCACCGTGGCGGTCAAGGAGGATCTGCTCGAGGCCTGGCCGAACTTCGGCGCGGGCCGGGGCCAGAACCCCCTGGGCGCCGGCGCCGACCAGCGCGGCCAGGCGGCGCGCTCCCCCGGGGTGAGCCCGCGGCTGGCCTGGGACGAGGACGAGCGGATCCGCCGGGAGGGCGCCGAGCAGCCCGTGCCCGGCAACGCCGGCCTCGCCCCCCACGTGCCCACCGTCACCGAGCCGCGGCGCGTCAAGAGGGACCGATGACCGCGGTCGATCTGCTCGCCTACGTGGTCGCCGGCGTCGCGCTGGTGAGCGCGGCGGGGGTGGTGCTCTCGGCGAAGACGATCTACTCGGCGCTGTGCCTGGTCGGCAACATGGTGTCGCTGGCGGTGCTCTTCCTGCTGCTCAACGCGCAGTTCGTCGCCGCCGTCCAGATCATCATCTACGCCGGCGCGGTGATGGTCCTCTTCGTGTTCATCATCGCCCTGCTCGACCCCGGCCACGACCCCGACTACGAGGGCCCGCGCCGCGACCCGCGGCTCTGGGTGGGGATCGTGGCGGTCGGCTACATCACCGCCCAGGTGTTCGCGCTGGCGGTCAACGGCACCACCTATTCGAAGGCCGACCACGTCCTCCAGGGGCAGCGGCTGGCCCAGGCGGCGAACCCCGGTGACCAGCACAGCTTCGCCTTCGACCCCGGCTCGGTGAACGCGGCCGGCAACGTCCAGGTGCTCGGCCGCGAGCTGTTCACCACCTTCCTGCTGCCCTTCGAGATCACCTCGCTGCTGCTCATCGTCGCCGCCGTCGGCGCCGTCTACCTGACCCGCCGCCTCCCCCACGCCCCGGCGGAGCCGCCGGGGGCGACCGCGCCGGTGGCGGCGCTCCCCGAGGAGACCGCCCCCGAGCCGGGGCGCGAGACGGTCGGGGTGGGCTGATGCTCAGCATCGAGCTCTTCCCGCTGCTCCTCGGGCTCAGCGCCGCGATGTTCACCGTGGGCGCGGTCGGGGTGCTGGTGCGCCGCAACCCGCTGGTGGTGCTGATGTCGATCGAGCTGATGCTCAACGCGGTGAACCTCGCCTTCGTCGACTACGGCCGCTACCTGAACAGCGAGGACGGGCAGATCTTCACCCTGGTGGTGATCGTGGTCGCCGCCGCCGAGGCGGTGGTCGGGCTGGCCCTGGTCAGCCAGGTCTACCGCTCCGGTCGCGAGCTCGACGTCGACGACCTCAGCGAGATGAGGGAATGAGCCCGACCCTGGCGGGGACGCTGGCCGTCCTCCTCTTCGCGCTGCCCCTCGCCGGCTGCCTCGGCAACGCCCTCCTGGGGCCGCGGCTGGGCCGGCGCTTCTGCAACGTCCTCGGCCCCGGCGTGGTGCTCGCCGGCTTCGTCTGCGCGGTGGTGGCGCTGGCCGCCGTCCTCGGCGCCCACGAGGGCGCCCGGTCCACCACGGTGACGCTCTGGCCGTGGCTCGACCTCGGCCCCGGCGCGCTCACGGTCAACGTCGACATCACCATCGACCCCCTCAGCGTGCTGATGTGCCTGGTGATCACCGGGGTCGGCTTCCTCATCCACTGGTACAGCGTCGGGTACATGGCGGACGACGAGACCCCCTGGCGGTTCTTCAGCTACATGAACCTGTTCATCTTCTCGATGCTGCTGCTGGTGCTCGCCGGCGACATGGTGATCCTGATCATCGGCTGGGCGATGGTGGCGCTGAGCAGCTACCTGCTGATCGGCTACTACTACGACCGGCCGAGCGCGGTCACCGCGGCGCGGAAGGCGTTCATCACCCAGGTGATCGGCGACGTCGCCCTCTACATCGCCGCCTTCCTGATCCTCGTCAACCTGAGGGTTCCCTCGCTCCAGCTGCCCACCGTCTTCCACTACGCACGCGAGTCCTTCCCCCAGGGCGGCGCGCTGATCACGACCATCTGCGTGCTCCTCGCCATCGGCGCCTTCGCCAAGAGCGCCCAGTTCCCCCTCCACACCTGGCTCCCCGACGCCATGGAGGGCCCCACGCCGGTGAGCGCGCTGATCCACGCCGCCACCATGGTGACCGCGGGCGTCTACCTGATCGCGCGCTTCCACACCCTCTTCGACCTCGCCCCCGTCGCCCAGGGCATGGTCGCCTGCGTGGGCATGGGCACCGCGGTGATGGCGGGCGTCATCGCCCTCAGCCAGGTCGACATCAAGCGGGTGATCGCCTACTCCACGATGTCGCAGATCGGGCTGATGATCTTTGCCGTGGGCATCGGCGCCTACAGCGCGGGGATGTTCCACTTCGCCACCCACGCCGTCTTCAAGGCGCTGCTCTTCATGGCGGCGGGCAACGTCATCCATGCCCTTCACGACGAGCAGGACATCCGCCTGATGGGCGGGCTGGGGCTGACCATGCGGCAGACCGAGCGCTGCTTCCTGGCCGGCTCGCTGGCGCTGGCGGGGATCCCGATCTGGGCCGGCTTCTTCAGCAAGGAGGAGCTGCTGGGACTGGGCTCCAGCCACGGGCCCTGGGCTCCGACGCTCTACCTCGTCGGCGTGGGCGTCAACGTGCTCACCGGCCTCTATGCCTTCCGGCTCTACTTCACCGTCTTCCGGGGCGTGCCCCAGACCGCCCGGACCTACGCCGCGCACGAGGCGCCGCCGGTGATGCTGGTCCCGGTCGCCATCCTCGCGGTGCTCAGCACCGTCCTCGGCCTCGCCCTCCTCCCCGGCATTCCCGGGGTGGTCGGGCCCTTCATCCTCGGCGGCTTCCTCGACCCGGTCTTCACCGCGTTCGGCGGTCAGGTGCTCACCGAGCCGGGCCGGCAGGCGGGGCTGATCACCGTCCTCCTCGGCACCGCCGCGAGCCTCATCGGCACCGGCCTCGCGAGGCAGTGGTGGTACCAGCGCAAGCCCGACGCCCTGGTGGTGGCGGCGCGGGTGCCGCGGGTGCTCACCCAGCTGTCGCTGCACAGGTTCTACTTCGACGAGATCTATGACGCCACCCTGGTGCGGCCCACCCGGCAGCTCGCCCGCGCTCTGCGCACCGTGGTCGAGCCGGTGTACGCGGACGGCTGGGTCGAGGCGGTTGGCCGGGGCGCGGGGTGGATGTCCGAGACCTTCCGGGTGCTCCAGACCGGCCGGCTGCGCGACTACGCCACCGGCATGCTGGTCGCCGCCAGCGCCTTCGTGATCGTGCTCGCGGTGTTCGTGCGATGAGGGCGCGGAGATGACCAACGTGCCCTGGCTGACCGTGGTGCTGGTGATCCCGCTGGGCACCGCGATCCTGCTCCAGCTCGTGCCCCGCTCCGACCGCGGCGCGATCAAGGCGGTCACCGTGCTCGGCACCCTGGCCACCGCCGGGGTGGTTGCCGGACTGCTGATCGCCTTCGACAGGAACCCGGTGATCCACGCGGTCGGCCCGGGGCCGCAGGGCGTGGTGCTCGCCTTCCAGTTCGAGGAGATCCACTCGTGGATCCCGGCGATCGGCGCCACCTACCACGTCGGCCTCGACGGCCTCTCCGCCTGGCTGCTGGCGCTCGACGCCGGTGTCTTCCTGCTCGGCGCCGTGGCGATCTCGTCGCGGACCACCGAGCGGCTGAAGTTCTACTGCGGCCTGCTGCTGCTCACCCAGGCGGCCACCATCGGGGTGCTGCTCAGCGTCGACATGCTGCTCTTCTACTTCTTCTGGGAGGGCATGCTCGTCCCCCTCTACTTCCTGCTCGCCAGCTACGGCGACCGCGACCGGGGGCGGGCGACGCTGAAGTTCATCGGCTACACCGTCGCCGGCAGCCTGCTGATGCTGCTGGCGATCATCTACCTGTACGTCCACTCCCGGCCCACGGCGCTGGGCCATCCGAGCTTCGACCTGCAGCTGCTGATGCTCTACCCCGGCGACACCCAGCAGCCGGTGACCTTCCTCGGCCTCCAGCTGCTCACCCCGCAGCAGTTCGCCTTCGTCGCCTTCGCCCTGGCCTTCGCGATCAAGGTGCCGCTGGTGCCCTTCCACACCTGGCTGCCCGACTCGTACGCGAACTGCCCGCCGGCGACGCTCACCTTCTTCGCCGGGATCGTGAGCAAGCTCGGCGCCTTCGGCTTCATCCGCTACGGGCTCACCCTCTTCCCCGGCCCGGTGCACGACTTCCAGTGGATCCTCGAGGGCCTGGCCATCCTCAGCATCATCTACGGCGCGATGCTCGCCCTGGCCCAGAGCGACATCAAGCGCATCGTCGCGTACTCGAGCATCAGCCACCTCGGCTTCATCGCGCTCGGGATCTTCGCGCTGAACCTCAACGGCATCAACGGCGCCATCATCCAGATGGTCAACCACGGCCTCATCATCGCCGCCCTCTTCCTGGTGGTCGGCTACATCGAGGCGCGCACCGGCACCCGCGACCGCCACGCGATCTCCGGGCTGGAGCGGCGGATGCCCTGGCTCTACGCGCTCTTCCTGGTCATCACCCTGGCCGGCCTGGGCATGCCCGGGATGAACAGCTTCGTCGGCGAGTTCACGATCATGCTCGGCGCCTTCCAGGCCAGCCCGCTGCTCGCGGTGCTCGCCGGGGTGGGGGTGATGCTCGCCTGCTGGTACATGCTCCGGCTCCACCAGGGGCTGATGCACGAGCCGCTCTCGCCCGCCGCCGAGACGGTGCGCGACATCGGCGCCGCCGAGCGGCTGGTGCTGCTGCCGCTGGCGGCGCTGATGGTGCTCATCGGCGTCTACCCCAAGCCGCTGGGCGACATCACCCGGAGCAGCGCCGTCCAGTACGTCACCCGCGCGTCGGCGCCCCCTCCGCCGGTCGCGACCCTGGGCACCCCATGACCCACGCCCTCATGGCCGCGATCGGCATGCCGGGATTCCCGCCGGCCGAGGACCTGGTCCGGCTGCTCCCGGTGCTGATCCTCAGCACCGGCTTCGTCCTGCTGCTGCTGCTCGACCTGGTCACCCCGCCGTCGGCGCGCACCGCCCTGGCGGTGCTCAGCGCGGTCTTCCTCGCCGCCACCCTCGGCGCCGTGATCCTGGGCTGGTTCGACACCGCTCACCACGGGCTGGCGTACTACGGCAGCTACGCCTACGACCGCTTCGGCCTCTTCGTCGACGGCATCATCCTGGCGAGCGCGCTCGTGGTGGTGCTGATCAGCCCCGGCTACCTCAACCGCCGCGGCCTCCACTACGGCGAGTACTACGCGCTGATCCTCGGCGCCACCGTGGGGATGATGCTGCTCGCCGCCGCCTCCAGCCTGGTGGTGATCTTCCTCGGCATCGAGCTGCTCTCGGTCTCGCTCTACATCCTCTGCGGCTTCGCCCACACCGAGGAGCGCTCCCAGGAGTCGGCGCTCAAGTACCTGATGCTCGGCGGCTTCGCCTCCGGCTTCCTGCTGTACGGCATGGCGCTGGTCTACGGGGAGACCGGGCACACCACCCTGACCGGCATCCGCGCCTCGCTCGACGCCCTCCACGGCACCGACTCGCTCCTGCTCATCGGCATCGGGCTGATGTTCGTCGGCTTCGCCTTCAAGATCAGCGCCGCGCCCTTCCACACCTGGACGCCGGACGTCTACCAGGGGGCGCCGACCTCGGTCACCACGTTCATGAGCGTGACCACCAAGGTGGCCGCCTTCGCCGCGCTGATCCGGGTCTTCAGCTCGACGTTCGAGGGCACCTACCTCAAGTGGAACGGCATCGTCGCCTTCGTGGCCATCGTCTCCATGGTCATCGGCAACCTCGCCGCCCTCGGCCAGACCAGCGTGAAGCGGATGCTCGCCTACTCGGGCGTCGCCCAGGCGGGGTACATGCTCATCGGCGTCGCCGTGCAGTCACCCCAGGCAACGGTGGGCTCGCTGTACTACCTCGCCGCCTACGCCGCCATGAACATCGGCGCCTTCGCGGTGATCACGATGATGGCGGGGAGGGGAGAGGACCTCGACAGCTACGACTCGATCCGCGGGCTCGCCTTCCGGCGCCCCTACGTCGCCGCGGCGATGGGGCTGTTCCTCTTCTCGCTCGGCGGCTTCCCGCCCACCGCGGGCTTCTTCGGCAAGTTCTTCGTCTTCAGCGCCGCCATCCAGCACGGCCAGATCGCGCTCGCCCTCTGGGGCATCGCCACCAGCGCGGTGTCGGTCTTCTACTACCTGAAGGTCGGACTGCTGATGTACTCGCGTCCGCGGGAGGGGGAGGCCGGCTACGACTGGGCGCGAACCACCGTGGCCGGCAGCGTCGCGCTCGCCGCCACCACCGCGGGCACGCTGGTGCTGGGGATCTTCACCTACCTGATCTACAGCGCCGCCACCCTGGCGCAGATGGGGACGTTCCCCGTCCCGCCCAACAGCTGACCCGGAGCCCGAGGCTCGACAGGGGGAGACCATGTCCGCCGATGCCGCGCCGCTCGCCGGCAAGACCATCCTCATGTCCGGCGGCAGCCGCGGCATCGGCCTGGCGATCGCTCTGCGCGCCGCCCGTGACGGCGCCAACGTGGCGATCATCGCCAAGACCACCGAGCCGCATCCCCGGCTCGAGGGCACCATCCACACCGCCGCGGCGGCGATCGAGGCCGCCGGCGGCAGCGCGCTGGCGATCGCCGGCGACGTCCGCGACGACGAGAGCGTCGCGGGCGCCGTCGCCCGGACGGTGGACCGGTTCGGCGGCATCGACATCGTGGTCAACAACGCCAGCGCCATCGACCTGTCCGGCTCCGAGTCGCTGTCGATGAAGAGGTACGACCTGATGCAGGACATCAACTGCCGGGGCACCTTCCTGCTCAGCAGGACGTCGATCCCGCACCTGCGGAAGGCCGCCAACCCCCACATCCTCACCCTGTCGCCGCCCCTCAGCCTCGACCCGAAGTGGTACGCGGGCCACCTCGGCTACACGCTGGCCAAGTTCGGCATGAGCATGACCACGCTCGGCTTCGCCCGGGAGTTCGCCGACGACGGCATCGCCGCCAACTCGCTGTGGCCGCGCACCCTGATCGCCACCGCGGCGGTGCGCAACCTGCTCGGCGGCGAGGCGGCGCTGCAGCGCTCGCGCAAGCCGGAGATCTACGCCGACGCCGCCCACGCCATCCTCCGGCGTCCCAGCCGCAGCTGCACCGGCAACCTGTACCTGGTCGAGGACGTGCTCGCCGAGGAGGGGGTGACCGACCTGAGCGCCTACGGCTACGGCGGCTCCGACGCCGACCTGCAGGTGGACATCTACGTGGACGAGCTGGCCCCGGTCGGCTGATGCCGGTCCGCGAGCACGTACTCGCGGGCGACGTCGAGGGAGACCAGGCCGCAGCCGAGCAGCCGGTCGTGGAAGTCGCGCAGCCGGAAGCCGGGGCGGCCGGCGAGCGTCTCGCGCCAGCGCAGGATCTCGAGCTTCCCGTAGGTGTAGACCACGTACATGGGGTCGTGGGTGGCGCGCATCGCCTCCCGCTCGGCGGCGATCCGGGGGATGTGGGCGCGCTCCATGAACAGCCGGGTGCCCTCCTCGAGGCTCATCCCCTCGGTGTGGACGCCGAGGCTGCAGCGGAAGCGGCAGGCGCGGAGCAGCGCGTCCTGGAGCTGGGAGAGGTGGAGGAGGGGACGGCCCTCGGCCAGCCCCTGCTCCACCCCGAGCTGCTCGGTGTAGTGGGCCCAGCCCTCGCTCACCGCCGGGAACCAGAAGGCGCGGCGGATCAGCCCGGAGCGGCGCGAGGCGCAGACGGCGTGGACGAAGTGGCCCGGGTAGACCTCGTGGACGGAGATGTTCTCCAGGCAGGCGAGGTTGAGGTGGCGCAGCCACTGGTCGGCCTGCTCGTCGCTCCAGCCCGGCTGCACCGGGGTCACGAAGTAGGTGTGGGGGAGACCCGGTGGATCGAGCGGCCCGGGGTTGTCGTAGGCGGCGGTCACCCAGGACATGAAGGCCGGTGTCGCGCGCACCCGGCAGTGCACCTCGGGGTCGATGGTCACCACCCCGGTCGCGGTCCAGAAGTCGCGGAGCCGGTCGAGCATGCCGGCGGTGGTGTCGAGCAGGCCCTCGGCGGTGGGGCGCTCGGCCTCGAGGGCGGCGAAGGCGGCGTCGAGGCCGCCGGCGCCGATCTCGCCGCCGATCTCGCCGCCGATCTCGCCGGCGACCTCGATGGTGGCCGCGGTCAGCCGGTCGAGCTCCGCGACGGCCTGGCCGATCAGCGCTCCGGCGGTCTCGCGCACCCCCTCCTGGGCCTCGAGCATGGCGCAGAAGCGGGCCGCCCCGAGGACGTCGTCGTCGCGGCCGTGGCGCGCCTCGACGGCCCCGGCGAAGGCCTCGCAGGCGGTGGCGCCGAGGTCGAGGGCGGCCTCGAGGCGGCGGGCGAGCGCGGGGTCGCGGAGGT
>JAQBPI010000154.1 GCA_028287605.1 Chloroflexota bacterium | reverse complement strand
TCCGGGTTGTGGGACCCTGGCACCCATCGGTGGGCGCCCTCGGCCTGATCAACGTCGACGGTGCGGTCCGGGACAAGGCCGCGCCTTCATGGCACACTCGTCGCCATCTTGGTTCAGGTCACGGGTCGCCCGTCCAGTGTTGACCACCGTCGACGCGTGAAAGCTCCGAACAGCGGTGCAGAGGGCGCCATCCAGAGCGGGCAGGAGCTCGTGTCGCCGTTGACCGAGGACGACCGCCGGCGATTGGTGGACGACCAGAGGACGTGGCTGGCCCGGAACCTCGAGTCCCTGGCCTCTCGCCCGTGACCTGCGGCGGTGCGGCCCGGGCGTCGCGCGGTGCGACGCCCGGACGCTCCGGTCAGATCGAGCCGGTGGGAGCCTCCTCGGCGGCGTACCCGTCGGAGGACGCCAGGCCGCGGTACTCGCCGTCGATGTCGCCGTCCAGCTCCGCCTCCATCTCCGCGAGGTCGTCGTACTCGTAGAGGCGGACGGCCTCCTCGCGCAGCTTGGTGTAGTAGTCGAGGCCGGTGCCGGCGGGGATGAGCTTGCCGATGATGACGTTCTCCTTCAGGCCGCGCAGGCGGTCGACCTTGCCGGAGATGGCGGCCTCGGTGAGCACCCGGGTGGTCTCCTGGAAGGAGGCCGCCGAGAGCCACGAGGCGGTGTTGAGCGCCGCCTTGATGAGGCCGAGCAGCACGGTCGCGGCGATGGCCGGCTCGCCACCCTCGCTGAGCGCCTTGGCGTTGGCCTCCTCCCACTCGAACTGGGAGATGATCTCGCCGGGCAGCAGCTCGGAGTCGCCGGCGTTCTCGACGCGCACCTTGCGCATCATCTGCCGGACGATCACCTCGATGTGCTTGTCGTTGATGTCCACGCCCTGGCTGCGGTACACGTTCTGCACCTCGCGCACCAGGTAGTTCTGGACGTCGTCGCGGCCGCGCACCAGGAGCAGCTCCTGGGGGCTGATCGAGCCCTCGGTGAGACGGTCGCCCGCCTGCACCTCGTCGCCGTCGCGGACCAGGAGCTGGGCCGACGCGGGCACCGGGTACTCGCGCGACTCCTCCTCGATGGTGCGGATCAGCACCTCGGCCTTTCCGATCCGGGCCACGCCCCCATAGCGAGCGCGCAGCGAGACGCTGTTGCCGTCGGCGTCGGTGCCGCGCACCACCTCGGCGCCCTCGGGCACCGGGTTGCCGTCCTCGACCACCGGGACCATGCGATCGCCCACCGGGTAGGTGGTGTCGAAGAGGTCACGGGCCACGACCTTCACCTTGAGCGTCTTGGCGTCGGTGCGGACCAGCTCGACGACGCCGTCGACCTCGCTGATCAGCGCCTTGCCCTTGGGCACGCGGGCCTCGAAGAGCTCCTCGACGCGGGGCAGGCCCTGGGTGATGTCGGAGCCACCGGTGGCCACGCCGCCGGTGTGGAAGGTGCGCATGGTGAGCTGGGTGCCAGGCTCGCCGATCGACTGCGCGGCGATGACGCCCACCGCCTCGCCGATCTCGACCAGCCTGCCGGTGGCCAGGTTGCGGCCGTAGCAGGAGCGGCAGACGCCCTCGCGCGCCTTGCAGGTCATGATGCTGCGCACCCGGACCCGGGGCACACGCGCGCGCTCCGCATAGATCTGGCGGCCGGCGTGGTCGCTGATCTCGGCGCCGGCCTCGACCAGCACGGTGTCGCCCACGACCACGTCCTGGGATGCGATCCGCCCCGCGAAGCGGTCGATGACCCGCTCCTTGAGCGCATCGTCCTGGGTGTCGACCCAGATCCCCGCGGTGGTCTCGCAGTCCTCGATCCGGACGATGACGTCCTGGGCGACGTCGACGAGACGCCGCGTCAGGTAGCCCGAGTCGGCGGTGCGCAGGGCGGTGTCGGCGAGACCCTTGCGGGCGCCGTGCGTGGAGATGAAGTACTCGAGGACGGTGAGGCCCTCGGAGAAGTTCGCCTTGATGGGCAGGTCGATGATCCGCCCGGTGGGGTCGGCCATGAGCCCGCGCATGCCCGCCAGCTGGCGGATCTGCTGGACCGAGCCGCGCGCCCCGGACTGGGACATCATCAGCACCGAGTGGAACTTGTCGAACGAGCTCATGGTCGCCCTGGTCACCTCGTCGGTGATCCGGGTCCAGATCTCGACCGTCTTGATGTACCGCTCGTCGTCGGTGATGAGGCCGCGCCGGAACTGCAGGTCGACGGCCTCGACCTCGCGCTCGCCGCCGGCGACGATCGCGGCCTTGGCGGGCGGGGTCTTGATGTCCATGGCGGAGATCGTCACCCCGGCCTTGGTGGCGTAGTGGAAGCCCAGCCGCTTGATCTCGTTGACGATGCCGGCGGTGCGCTCGCTGCCGTGCAGGTCGTAGCAGTCCTTGACCAGCTGACGCAGCTTCTTGCTGTCCAGCACCTCGTTGTAGAAGGTGAGCGGCGGGTAGGGGTTCTCGGTGCCCTCCTCGCCGAGCGGGAGCGCCTCGTTGAAGATCACCCTGCCCACGGTGGTGGTGACCATCGTGTTCCCCTCGGGGGTCGGGTCACCCGCCGGGGTGCGGTCCACCATGGAGCGGGGGATGCGCACGCGGATCTGGTCGTGGAGCTGGATGGCGCCGTGCTCGTAGGCGAGCGACGCCTCCTCCGGGGTGGAGAAGTGCGGCAGGCGGCGCAGCCCGTCCTCGTCGGCGGGCGCCGGCAGGCGCTCCTGGGTGAGGTAGTAGGAGCCGAGCACCACGTCCTGGGTCGGCGACACCACCGGGTAGCCGTTCGAGGCGCTGAGGATGTTGTTCGACGACATCATCAGGTTCTTGGCCTCGGCCACGGCGCCGCTGAAGAGCGGCACGTGGACGGCCATCTGGTCGCCGTCGAAGTCGGCGTTGAAGGCGGTGCAGACCAGCGGATGGATCTGGATCGCCTGGCCCTCGACCAGCACCGGCATGAACGCCTGGATGCCGAGTCGATGCAGGGTGGGGGCGCGGTTGAGCAGCACCGGGTGCTCGTGGATGACCTGGTCGAGGACGTCCCACACCTCGGGCCGCACCCGCTCCACCATGCGCTTCGCGCTCTTGATGTTCTGGGTGTAGTTCTGGGCCACCAGCTCGCGCATCACGAACGGCTTGAAGAGCTCGAGCGCCATCTTCTTGGGCAGCCCGCACTCGTGGAGCCGCAGCTCCGGGCCGACCACGATCACCGAGCGGCCGCTGTAGTCGACACGCTTGCCGAGCAGGTTCTGCCGGAAGCGTCCCTGCTTGCCCTTGAGCATGTCGGAGAGCGACTTCAGCTTGCGGTTGCCGGTGCCGGTGATGGCGCGGCCGCGGCGGCCGTTATCGATGAGGGCGTCGACCGCCTCCTGGAGCATGCGCTTCTCGTTGCGCACGATGATCTCGGGGGCGCCGAGCTCGAGCAGCCGCTTCAGCCGGTTGTTGCGGTTGATGACGCGGCGGTAGAGGTCGTTGAGGTCGCTGGTGGCGAAGCGCCCGCCGTCGAGCTGCACCATCGGGCGCAGCTCCGGGGGCACCACCGGCAGCACCTCGAGGATCATCCAGGAGGGCGACGTGGCCGACTTGCGGAAGGCCTCGACCACCCGCAGCCGCTTGATCGCCTTCTGGCGGCGCTGGCCGCTGGTCGACTTCGACTCCTCGCGGAGGCGCATCGACTCCTGGCCGAGGTCCATCTGGTTGAGCAGCTCCCGGATCGCGGAGGCGCCGATGCCCGCCTTGAAGACCTTGCCGAACTTCTCGATGTACTCGCGGTACTGGGTGTCGGTGAGGATGTCGCGGACCTGGAGGGCCTCGAGCTCCTGGCGCTGCTTGTCGATCTGCTCGCGCATGGTGGCGAGCTCGTCGCGGCCGCTGCACTCGGCCTCGGCACGGCGCCCCTCGAGCTCGGCGCGCCACTGCGCGACCTCCGCCCCGGCGGCGTCCTCCTCCTCCTGGATGCGCGCGGCGATCTCCGCCTCGAGCTCCTCGCGGCGCGCCGCCGCGCGGGCGGCGACGTCGACGGCCACGTCCTCCTCGAGGGCGGTGCCCCTGGGCACCGCCACCTCGGAGACCACGCCGTCGCTGAGCGAGAAGTCGGCGGGAGCCTTCTTGCCCTTGCCGGTGCGCACCCGGTCCTCGATGTCGGTGGCGCTCTCCTCGAGGGCGGCGAGCCGCTCCTGGAGGGAGGCCTGCAGCCGGTCGCGCTCGGTGGCGGCCGCCTGCTCACGCTCGCCGATGCGCGTCTCGACGTCGCTGCGATAGTCGTCGACCGACGTCTGATGGCGCTCGCGCAGCGCGGTCACCCGCTCGTCGCTGTCGGGGTCGAGCTTGGCGAGCATGTCCTGCCGCGCCTTCTCGTCGACGTGGGTGACGATGTAGTTGGCGTAGTAGAGCACCTTCTCCAGGTTGCGGGGGCTCATGTCGAGCAGGAGGCCCATGCGGCTGGGGATGCCCTTGAAGTACCAGACGTGCGAGACCGGAGAGGCCAGCTTGATGTGGCCCATGCGCTCGCGGCGCACCTTGCTGCGGGTCACCTCCACGCCGCACTTGTCGCAGATGATGCCCTTGTACCGGTAGCGCTTGTACTTGCCGCAGTGGCACTCCCAGTCCTTGGTGGGACCGAAGATCTTCTCGCAGAACAGGCCGTCGCGCTCCGGCTTCAGGGTGCGGTAGTTGATCGTCTCTGGCTTGGTGACCTCACCATGCGACCACGAGAGGATCATCTCGGGGCTGGCGATACTCAGTCGGAGAGCGTCGAAGTTCTCGAGCTTCAGCACAGTGTCATTGCACCTCTACGTGCCCGCAGGGGGGCGGTTGCAGGGGGGAGGCCCCCCGCGACTGGGCGCGTGAGCGCCCGGAAGACAGCCGACGTCCCCCGGGCCTCCCGGGCAGCTGCACAGTCCCGCTCGGCGGCGGGACGGGTGATGAACGGATGGGTAGTCAGCGCGCTCGCCCTCAGCGGACCGTCTCGTCAACCTCGTCGCGCTCGTCGCGCTCGAGGTTGATGCCGAGGTCGAGCGGGATGTCGGGGATGTCCTCCTCGCCGAGAACGATCTGCTGCTCGTCGTCGGACATGATCTCGACCCCCAGCGCCAGGCCCTCGAGCTCCTTGACGAGGACCCGGAACGACTCGGGGATGCCGGCCTCCAGCGTGTTCTCGCCCTTGACGATGGCCTCGTAGGCCTTGACCCGGCCCACGATGTCGTCGGACTTGACGGTGAGGATCTCCTGGAGGATGTGGCTCGCGCCGTAGGCCTCCAGCGCCCAGACCTCCATCTCGCCGAAGCGCTGGCCGCCGAACTGCGCCTTGCCGCCCAGCGGCTGCTGGGTGACCAGGGAGTAGGGGCCGGTGCTGCGCGCGTGGATCTTGTCCTCGACGAGGTGAGCCAGCTTGAGCATGTAGATGTAGCCGACGGTGACGTCGCGGTCGAAGAACTCGCCGGTGCGGCCGTCCCGCAGGCGCTGCTTGCCGGAGCGCGGCAGGCCCACCCGCTCCAGCTCGTTCTCGATGGTCTCCTCGGAGGCCCCGTCGAAGACCGGCGAGGCCACCTTCAGCCCCAGGGCGGCGGCGGCGTAGCCGAGATGGGTCTCGAGCACCTGGCCGAGGTTCATGCGGCTGGGCACGCCCAGCGGGTTGAGGACGATCTCCACCGGGGTGCCGTCGGGCAGGTAGGGGATGTCCTCGATGGGCAGGATGCGGGCGATGACGCCCTTGTTGCCGTGGCGGCCGGCCATCTTGTCGCCCTGGCTGATCTTCCGCTTCTGGGCGACGTAGACGCGCACCAGCTCGTTGACGCCGGGCGGCAGCTCGTGACCGCTCTCGCGGCTGAACTCGCGGACGTCGACGACGATGCCGCGCTCGCCGTGGGGCACGCGCAGCGAGGAGTCGCGCACCTCGCGCGCCTTCTCTCCGAAGATGGCGCGGAGCAGGCGCTCCTCGGCGCTGAGCTCGGACTCGCCCTTGGGGGTGATCTTCCCCACCAGGATGTCGCCCGGGTGCACCTCGGCGCCGACGTAGATGATGCCGCGGTCGTCGAGGTTCTTCAGCGTCTCCTCGGAGACGTTGGGGATGTCGCGGGTGATCTCCTCGGGGCCCAGCTTGGTGTCCCGGGCCTCGATCTCGAACTCCTCGATGTGGATCGAGGTGTACTTGTCCTCGCGCACCACCGACTCGCTGATGAGGATGGCGTCCTCGAAGTTGTAGCCCTCCCAGGGCATGAACGCCACCAGCACGTTGCGGCCGAGGGCCAGCTCACCGGCGTCGGTGGAGGGGCCGTCGGCGAGCACGTCGCCGGCGTCGACCCGCTGGCCGGGGGTGACGATGGTGCGCTGGCTCAGGCAGGTGCCCTGGTTGCTGCGCACGAACTTGTGGATGCCGTACCAGGTGTCGGGGGAGCCGTCGTCGGGGCGGACCAGGATGCCGTAGGGCGAGTCCTGGCCGCTGCGCACCCGGATGGTGGTGCGGTCGTCGGCGGGGGGCTCCGGGTAGGCGACCGCGGCCACCGTGCCGGCGACCCGGTTGATCACCAGCTCGCCGCTGTTGCGGGCGGCGTGCACCTCCATGCCGGTGCCCACGATCGGCGACTCGGTGACCAGCAGCGGCACCGCCTGGCGCTGCATGTTCGAGCCCATCAGCGCCCGGTTGGCGTCGTCGTGCTCGAGGAACGGGATCAGCGCCGTGGCCACGCTCACCGTCTGCTTGGGGGAGACGTCCATGTAGTCGACGTCGGTGATCGGCTGGTCCTTGTAGAGGTGATGGCTGCGGCAGGTGGTGTGCGGCGAGGTGAAGTGCCCGGTCTCGTCCACCGGCGCGTTCGCCTGGGCGACGGTGTACTTGTCCTCCTCGTCGGCGGACAGGTAGACGATGTCGTCGCTCACCCAGGGCTGGATCACCACCTCGACCAGCCCCGCGGTCTGCAGCCGCCTCACCGGGGCCTCGTCGAGCACGTCGCCGGCGGACACGCCCGCCTGCGGGTAGTCCCTGGCGGCGGTGCGGCCGATGAGGATGTGGGCGTCCTTGGCGACGTCCACCTCGCGGTACACCTTGCGGAAGGGGGTCTCGATGAAGCCGAACTCGTTGACCCGCGCATAGGTGGCCAGCGAGCCGATCAGGCCGATGTTCGGACCCTCGGGGGTCTCGATCGGGCAGATGCGGCCGTAGTGGCTGTGGTGGACGTCGCGCACGTCGAAGCCGGCGCGCTCGCGGCTCAGGCCACCGGGGCCGAGCGCGGAGAGGCGCCGCTTGTGGGTCAGCTCGGCGAGCGGGTTGGTCTGGTCCATGAACTGCGACAGCTGGCTGGAGCCGAAGAACTCCTTGATCGCCGCCACCACCGGGCGCGCGTTGATCAGGCTCGCCGCGGTCACCGTGCCCGCGTCGCAGATGGTCATGCGCTCCTTGATGATCCGCTCCATGCGGATCAGGCCCATCCTGAACTGGTTCTGGAGCAGCTCACCGACCGCACGCACCCGGCGGTTGCCGAGGTGGTCGATGTCGTCCGCCTCGCCGATGCCGTTGTCGAGGCGGATGAGCTTGGAGATGATGGAGATGAAGTCCTCGTTCTCGAGGACGCGCTTCTCCTTGTTCAGCGCGCGCTGCCGGGCCTCGTCCTCGGGGATGCCGAGGTTCTTGTCCAGCTTGAACCGGCCGACCTTGCCGAGGTCGAAGCGGCGCGGGTTGAAGAACAGCGAGGTGAGCAGGTTGAGCGCGTTCTCCACCGTGGGCGGGTCGCCCGGGCGGATCTTCTTGTAGAGCTCCACCAGGGCCTCGTCGCGCGAGCTGCTGACGTCCTTGTCCAGGGTGCTGTCGACGTAGCGGTGCTCGTTGTCGGTGTCGACATCCTCGAACAGGCGGCGGATGTCCTCGTTGCTGGTGTAGCCGAGGGCACGCACCAGCGTGGTGACCGGCACCTTGCGCTTGCGATCGATCTTGACCGTGAGGATGTCCTTGCTCGAGGTCTCGATCTCCAGCCAGGCGCCGCGGTTGGGGATGAGCTTGGCCGCGTACAGCCGGCGGCCGGTGACCCGGTCGTCGCTGGCGGTGAAGTACACGCCCGGCGAGCGCACCAGCTGCGAGACCACCACCCGCTCGGTGCCGTTGACGATGAAGGTGCCCTCCCGGGTCATGGTCGGGAAGTCGCCCATGAACACCTCGGCCTCCTTGATCTCCCCGGCGTTCTCGCCGGTCTTGATGTAGAGCCGGGTGTTGATGCGCAGCGGGACGCTGAACGTCATGTCCCGCTGACGGCACTCCTCCTCGTCGAACTTCGGGTCACCGAACTCGTAGTCGAGGAAGCGCAGCTCGTAGTTCTTCCCCGTGTAGTCCGTGATCGGATTGATCTCGTCGAAGAGCTCGCGCAGACCCTCCCTCTTGAACCACTCGAAGGAGTCCAGCTGCGTCTGAATCAGGTTTCCGACCTCGAGCTTGTCGGCGATCTGTCCATAGTTGGCGCGGCTGGAGCGGGCAGCGGTGCTCAGAACCATATGCTAGAGTTCCCCGGAAGGCGAAGGAGCCGGCTAGGAGTTGCGCGGCGGGCACAATCGCGTATCATACTACGTTCCCCGCCGCCCCCGCTTGGTCGCCCGTGCAGGCTCCCGACCGAGGAGACAGGACCAGATGTCCTGGTGGCGGGACCGGGATGATAACCGGTGGACGGCCATCCCAAACGTGGCCGCCCCCCGGCGCCGAGCGCACCCCGCTCAGCGGACCTCGACCGAGGCTCCGGCCTCCTTGAGCCTGGCCTCGACCTGGGCCGCCTCCTCCTTGGAGACGCCCTCGCGGACCGGCTTGGGAGCGCTGTCGACCAGGTCCTTGGCCTCCTTGAGGCCCAGGCCGGTGATCTCCCGGACCGCCTTGATCACGTTGATCTTGGCGTCGCCGGGACCGGTGAGGACGACGGAGAACTCGGTCTGCTCCTCCGGCTCGGCTGCCTCGCCGCCGCCGCCACCGGCAGGCGCGGCGGCCACGGCGACCGGCGCCGCGGCCTTGATGCCGAGCTTCTCCTCCATGAGCTTCACGGCGTTGACGACGTCGAGCACGCTCCACTCCTGGAGAGCGTCGACGAACTCCTCGGGGGAAATCTTGGTGGGCATCATGCCTCCGGCACAGGCCGCCTGCGGCGGCCGGGGGTGGTGGGCCCTGCGGGCCCAGGTCTGGGGGTTGTTGTCGAGGGTGGGCCTCAGCCCTGTGTTGGCTTCTCGCCGGTGGGTGGAGCGTTGCCGCTTGGCCGCTAGGCCTGTCGGCCGGCTTCCAATTTCTCGCGGTAGGCGTCGAGCGTCGCCGCGAAGGTGCTGAGGATCGACTGCAGTGCCCCGGCCAGGGTGGTGAGCGGGGACTGGATGGTGCCGGCGAGCATGCTGAGGAGCACCTCGCGCGGGGGCAGCTCGGAGAGCTGGCGGACGCCGTCGGCGTCGATGACCCGGCCCTCGACGAGCCCGGCCACCACCGGCAGGCGGCGGTTCTGGCGGAAGTACTCGGTGAGGATCCTGGCCGGCCGGGCGAGTTCGCCGTAGCCGAGCGCGAGGCCCACCGGGCCCACCAGCACCGAGGAGAACTGCCCCATCCCGGCGGCCTCGGCGGCGCGCCGGGCGAGAGTGTTCTTCACGACGACGTACTCGATCTCGTCGGCCCGGAGCCGGCCGCGCAGGTCGGAGAGCTGGGCCACGGTGAGGCCGCGGTAGTCGGTGACGATCGCCGAGGTGGCCCGGCTCAGCTGATGGGTCAGCCTGTCGACGGTCTCGACCTTGCGGGGACTGGCGCGCATCGGCGCGTCGGCCTCCGTGCTCACCGCGTTCATACCCGTACCCTCCAGTGCCGCGCCGTCCGGCCCATGGAGGGAGCCGGACGCGCGTCCCCACCGAGGGGCGCGGTCCCGACCGTCCTCACCTGCGCTGGGGATTGAGCTCCGGGGCCGGAGCGCCAGCGGTCTGGGGCAAGAAGGACGCACGAGGCGCCGTGTCGTTCGTTACCGGGCGGTGAGCATAGCAGCCCGGCGACGCAGGCCGGCGCTGCGAGGCTACCCGGCGGAGAGCCTCGCCGCCTGCTGGGCGTCGACCTTGACCCCCGGGCCCATGGTGGAGGTGAGCGTCACCGTCCTCACGTAGGTGCCCTTGGCCGCCGACGGCTTGGCCTTGACGATCGCCTCCATCAGGGTGGCGAAGTTGTCGCGCAGCTTGGCGTCGTCGAACGACACCCTGCCGACGGGCACGTGGATGATCCCGAAGCGGTCGACGCGGAACTCGACGCGGCCGCCCTGGACGTCGCGCACCGCCTTGGCGATGTCGAAGGTGACCGTGCCCGACTTGGGGTTGGGCATCATCCCGCGGGGGCCGAGGATCTTCCCCAGCCGGCCCACCTGACCCATGATGTCCGGGGTGGCGAGGGCGACGTCGAAGTCGATCTCCCCCGCCTGCACCTTCTTGACCAGGTCCTCACCGCCGACGATGTCGGCGCCCGCCTCGAGGGCCTCGCGCATCTTGTCGCCCATGGCGAAGACGGCGATGCGCCGGGTGCGCCCGGTGCCGTGGGGCAGGAGCGCGCTGCTGCGGACCATCTGGTCGGCGTGCCGCGGGTCGACGCCGAGGCGGACGTGCGCCTCGACGGTGGCGTCGAACTTGACCGGCGAGGTCTGGCGGACCAGGGTGACCGCCTCCTGGGGGTCGTAGAGGCGGTGCGCCTCGATCTGGCTGGCGGCCTCGCGGTACTTCTTTCCGTAGCGGTGTGGCATGTGACTGCTCTCCGTGTGGTGATGGCGGGCCGCTCGGCGGCGGCCCTCCCACTGTGTGGACGGATCTAGACGACGACCAGGCCCATGGACCGGGCCGTGCCCTCGATGACGCGCATCGCCGCCTCCATCTCGAAGGCGTTGAGGTCCTTCATCTTCAGCTCGGCGATCTCGCGCACCTGGTCGCGGGTGACGGTCCCGACCTTGTCGCGGTTCGGCTTGGCCGAGCCCTTGTCGACCCCCGCCGCCGCCTTGAGCAGGTCGTAGGCGGGAGGCGTCTTGGTGATGAAGGTGAAGGTGCGGTCCTCGTAGACGGTGATCTCCGCGGGGATCACCGTGCCCGCCTGCGCGGCGGTGCGCTCGTTGTAGGTGCGGCAGAACTCCATGATGTTCAGCCCGTGGGGGCCGAGCGCGGTGCCCACCGGGGGCGCCGGCGTGGCCTTGCCCGCGACGATCTGCAGGCGGATGACGGTCTTGACCTTCTTCTTTCCCATGGGACTCCTGGATGTTTACCGAAGCCGCTCGACCTGCAGCAGGTCGAGCTCCACCGGCGTCTCGCGTCCGAACATGTTGACCAGCACCTTGAGCTTGCCCTTGGCGGGGTCGATCTCCACCACCTTCCCGTGGAAGTCGGTGAAGGGCCCGTCGACGACGCGCACGTTCTCGCCGGTCTGGTACTCGACGGTGACCTTCTGGGCCACCGCCTCCTTGGTCTTGATGATGCTCCGGATCTCGTGCTCCTGGAGCGGCACCGGCTTGTTCCCCGAGCCCACGAACGAGGTCACCCCGGGGGTGTTGCGGACCACGTACCAGGATTCGTCGGACATCACCATGTTGACCAGGATGTAGCCGGGGAAGATGCGCCGCGCGACCTTCCTCCGCTGCCCGTCCTTGATCTCGATGACCTCCTCGGTGGGGACGAGGACGTCGAAGATCTTGTCCGACATGTCCATCGACTCCACGCGCTTGAGGAGGTTTGCCCGCACCTTCTCCTCGTGACCGGAGTAGGCGTGCACCACGTACCACTTGGAATCGGTGGGCGGGGTGCGTGTCTCGGCTGCGATCTCGGCCATATCGGTCATTTGCCCTGGAAGTTCTTGATGGTCGTGCTGCCACTCTGCACGTACAGCTGCTTCACGGCGAGCGAGAGGAGGAAGTCGGCGAGCCCGATGATCAGCGCGAAGATGATCACCGTTGCGATCACCACCTGGGTCATGCGGATCAGCTCGGTGCGCGTCGGCCACGACACCTTGCGCAGCTCGAGGTAGACCTCCCTGAGGTAGTTGCCTCCTCGCTCCGGCTTGGGCGGGGCGGCTCCCCCGCCGCGCGGACCACCCGGTGGCTTGGGGGTGGCCGCCTTGGCCTTGGCCACGTCTGTCCTCCGACGCTGAAAATGGCGCGACCGACTGCTCAGCCGGTGCGGACTATGAAAGATGAGATGGCAGGGGCGACACGACTCGAACGTGCGACCTGCGGTTTTGGAGACCGCTGCTCTACCAACTGAGCTACACCCCTGTGTTGGGACACGGAAGAGCCGGACCCGAGTGGCGGCCCTTCGGCTACTTCGTCTCCCGGTGCGCCGTGTGGGTGCGGCACCGGCTGCAGAACTTGCGCAGCTCCATGCGATCCGGATCGTTTCTCTTGTTCTTCTGGGTCGTGTAGTTGCGTTCCTTGCAGGTTGGACACTGCAAGGTCACGATCATCACGCCACCCTTACCCGCAGCCATCGTTGTGCCTCGACAAAAATAAAACCTAGCGGCGGCTAGGTGCGCGACGGAGTGTATCAGAGGAGGGTCCGGGGGTCAAACCGTCCGCCGTCTCCTCACCCCGCCCCATCAGTGTGACCTCCTCACCCCCGGCCGAAACCTCGCGCAGCAGCCCGGTCTCCACCTCGTAGACGAAGCCGCGGACGCTCTCCTTGCGGGGGACGAAGGGACTGGCCTCGATCCGGGCGATCGACTGGCGGACCTCCTCCTCGAGGTCGGAGAAGGCCTCCAGGGCGAAGGCCGGCCTCACCCCGGTGTCCGCCTGGACCTGCGCCTTCACCTCGTCGTCGGTGAAGGTGAGCATGCCGCAGCGGGTGTGATGGACGACGATGACCTCATCGGTGCCGAGCAGCCGCTGGGAGACCAGCAGCGAGCGGATCACGTCCTCGGTGACCGCCCCGCCGGCGTTGCGGATGACGTGGGCCTCCCCCTCCCGGAGCCCGAGGATGGCGTAGACGTCCATCCGGGCGTCCATGCAGGCGACCACCGCGACCTTCCGCGCGGCGGTGGCCGGGGGGCGGCTCGCGAAGCCCTCCGCGTAGGCGCGGTTGTTGTCGAGCAGGCGGTCGGTGACGCTCATCGTGTCCCTACGATATCCGTCCGCCCCCCGCCGGGGCGCACGGAGGAGGACTGCCGATGCCCGCGCTCACGTCGCCGGAGGTGCGCGGCGCCTTTCTCGACACCGCCGAGGTCGCATGCTCGGTGCTCTCCCTCCCCGAGGTCGCCCGCCACTGGGACGAGCCCAGCGCCCTTCGCCTGCTCTCGGTGCGGGGCCTCGCCGGCCACCTGCTCCGCGGCGCCGGCGGCGTGGACGTCTACCTCGACCGCCCCGAGCCCGGCGGCGAGCCGATCACCGCCGCCGCCTACTACGCCCGCGTCCTCCCCGAGGCCGAGGACATCACCTCCCCGATCCACACCGCCATCCGCGAGCGCGGCGAGGATCAGGCGGCGGAGGGCCCGGAGCGGGT
>JAQBPI010000146.1 GCA_028287605.1 Chloroflexota bacterium | reverse complement strand
GCCCCGTCGACGATCACCCGCACGCCCACGCCCTCGTCGTCGTGGAGGGCGACCCGCGCCACTCGGCCGTTCTTGACCTCGACGGTCTGGACGGTGCGCACCACCACCCGGCAGTCGGCGTACGAGGCGCCGGCGACCACCGCCTCGTCGAGGGCCCGCTCGGCGACATCCCGCACGGGACTGGATGCTACACGGGCGGTCCCGGGGTCAGGCGGTCGCCGCCGCGCGCTCGGCGAGCACCCGGTCCTGGATCACCTGCGGCTCGGTGGGCCGGCCGAGCAGGTAGCCCTGGGCGCCGTCGCACCGGAGGCGGCGCAGCACGGCGAGCTGCACCTCCGTCTCCACTCCCTCGGCGACGACCTGCAGCCCGAGCCCGTGGCCCATGGCGACGATCGCCGCCACCAGCGGGGCGCGGTCCTCGGTGTCGACGATCTCCTGGACGAACGTCTTGTCGATCTTCAGCTTGTCGCCGGGGAACTGGCGGAGGCTGGCGAGCATCGAGTAGCCGGTGCCGAAGTCGTCGATGGCGATGAGCACGCCCGTCGCCCGCAGCCGGTCCAGGGTCTGGCGCGCCGAGCGCTCCTGCTGCACCGCCACCCGCTCGGTGATCTCCAGCTCGAGGTCGGAGGGCAGGAGGTGGTTGCGCTCGAGCACCTCGGCGACGCGCCCGACCAGCTCGCCGTCCTCGAACTCGGTGCCGCTGAGGTTGACGGCGACGCGCAGGCCGCCGGCGCCGGCCTCCCGCCAGGCCCTGGTCTGGGCGCAGGCGGTCTCCAGCACCCAGGCGTCGAGGGCCCCGATCAGCCCCGCCTCCTCGGCGAGGGGGATGAAGCGGTCCGGCGGCACCATGCCGTGCACCGGGTGGCGCCAGCGCACCAGCGCCTCGACCCCGACGGTCTCGCCGCTGCGCAGGTCGATGATCGGCTGGTAGACGAGGTGGAGGTCGCCGGCGGTGACGGCGCGGCGGAGGTCGTGCTCGAGGGCGACCCGGTCGAGCGCGGCCTCGCGCATCCGCGGGCTGAAGACGACGTGGCGGCTGCGCCCCTGCGCCTTGGCCGCGTACATGGCGAGGTCGGCGTCGCGGAGCATCTCGTCGGCGCTCTGCCGGTTGGCGTCGCTGATGGCCACGCCGATGCTCACCCCGAGGAAGATGTCGCGCTGCTCGATGGTGAACGGCTGGCGCAGCGCCTCGACCAGCCGGTCGGCGACCGGGGTCACGTGCTCGGATCCGCCGGCGTCCTCGAGGAGGATGGCGAACTCGTCGCCGCCGAGCCGTGCGGCGCTGTCCGAGGCGCGCAGGCAGTCGGTCAGCCGCTTCGCCACGGCGACGAGGAGGTGGTCGCCGGCGGCGTGGCCGAGGCTGTCGTTGACCGTCTTGAAGTTGTCGAGGTCGAGGAGGAGGAGGGCGAAGGGCCGCTGCGTGCGGCGCTGGCGGGCGAGGGCGTGGTCGATGCGGTCCTGGAGCAGCAGCCGGTTGGGGAGCCGGGTGAGCGGGTCGTGGAGCGCCTGGTCGCGGAGCTGCTCCTCCAGCCGCACCCGGTCGGTGATGTCCTGGGCGAGCACCAGCACCGCGTCGCGACCCTCGAAGTCGGTGGCGTGGGCGCTGATCTCCACCTCGATGAGGCCGCCGCCGCGGAGCCGGTGGCGCTGCTGCAGCCGGCGGACGTCCTGGTCGGTGGAGGGGTCCCACTGGCGCTCGATCCCGTGGTGCTCGGTGATGTCGGTGAGCCGGCTGTCGAGGAACTCCTCCTGGGAGTAGCCGTACTGGGCGACGGCGGCGTCGTTGACCGCGATGAAGCGCAGCGAGGCGGCGTCGACCACCCACATCGGGTGCGGGTTGGCGGCGAAGAGCACCCGGAAGCTGCGCTCGCTCATCCGCAGCGCCTCGTCGGCGGCGGCGCGGTCGCGCTCGTGGGCCGCCGACCGGCTGGCGAGGATCACGAGGTTGATCTGCAGGGCGGCCACCGGCGCCAGGGCGAAGGTGAAGCCCCACGGCCCGAAGTGGTCGCGGAGGACGACGAACGTGACCGCCGCGTATCCGTACATCAGGTGGTAGGTGCCGGCGGAGACCGCGGCGCGGGCGTGGGTGCGGAGCGGCCGTCCGGTGGCGAGGGTGAGCACCCCGGCGACCAGGCCGTGGTTGATCAGGAAGTGGGCGGCGCCGGCACAGGCCCCGGCGAGGGCGAGTCGGAGCGGCATCGGGCCGCTCACCGGCAGGACCGCGCGATAGGTCGCCCACGCCGCCACCCCGCAGAGGAGGCTGTCGGAGAGGTTGAACAGGCTGCGGAACCAGCCGCTGCGGAAGCGCACGGCGATCGCCAGCATCTCCGCGAGCGAGGCCGCCGCCACCCCGAACGGACCCGAGGTCATCGCCAGGCCGAGATGGAGGAAGGAGGTGGCGTTGACGGTCATGCGCACGCTGCCGATCCGCGTGCTGGTCAGCGACATGGCGAGGATGGCGAGGCTGACCAGGCCCACCCCGACCACGTCGGCGGGCGGGTTCATCTGCCAGCCGGTGAGGAGCAGCGCGACGGCGGCCACCGCGAGGACGTAGATCACCAGCGGCCGCGTGTACCGCACCCGCGTGGGCGGCGGCTGGGGCCCCATCGCCCGTCTCACCACGCCCGTGAGCCACCGGGCGCGGCCTGACCCAACCGCCCCGTGCGTTGGAATGGGCTGCTGCACGGTTGGATCGTATGGGTGGTTCGGCGCAGGGCCGGCGAAGTTCCCCCGTTGTCACCGCACGGCGGCAGCGGTGAGCGGGCGCGCCACCCGCCCGTTACACGGCCGGCCGGGGTGCAGCCTCGCGGAGCGGTCCGGTGACGGAGACGGCGATGGCGGCGAGGGCGGCGCAGCAGGCCGTGAAGAGGGCGCGGTCCCACCCCACGAGGGGAACCAGGGCGGCGACGAGGACCGCGCCCAGGAGCATCCCGGCGTACTGGGCGAGCACCAGTGCGGCGCCGGCACGGCCCAGCACCTCGGGCGGAGCGCGGAGCTGGAGCTCGGTCGAGCCCCACACCTGGTAGAGGCTGCCGACGGCGGCGCTGGCGGCGAGGCAGAGCGCCGCCGTCGTCAGGCCCTGGGCCAGGGTGAGAACGGCCAGCAGGACGATCTCGGCGAGGGCCCCCGCGACCAGGGTGCTGCGCAGCACCCTGGTGCTGCCCCGGCGCATCGCGGCGGTGCTGCCCAGCAGCGCGCCGGCGCCCACCGCGGCGTACAGCGCGCCCACCCGGTCGGCGCCGCCGAAGCGGTCGGCGGCGGCCAGCACCAGCACCGCCGAGGCGGTGGTCACCGCCAGCGCCCCCCCGAGGTAGGCCCCGGTCAGGGACCGCAGGTGGCCGTCGGCCCAGATCAGCCGCAGTCCGTCGGTGGCTCCGCGCAGCGGCCCCGGCGCCGCACGCCCCCCGGCGGGCAGGCTGGCGAAGAGCAGCGCGGCGAGCGCGAAGCTGGCCACGTCGATCGCGATCAGCAGCTCGGGGCGGTGGAAGACGGCCAGGAGGGGCACCGAGAGCGCCGGCGCGACCACCTGCGACGAGGACATCGCCGCGCTGACCAGGCCGTTGGCCCTGCTGAGCTCGTGGTCGACCACCAGCCGCGGCAGCAGCGCCAGCAGGGCGGGCCGGGCGGTGGCTCCGAGCAGCTGGGAGACCGCCACCGCGGCGTAGATGCTCCAGACCAGGTGTCGCTCCGCCGAGACGATGATCGAGGCCATGAGCAGGCCCTGGACTGCGGCCAGGGCCGCGGCGACCCGCTGTGGTGGGAGCCGGTCGGCGAGCTCGCCGCCCACCGCCGCTCCCGCCAGCCGGGGGACGACGCGAGCCAGCATGTAGGCGGCGGGGGCGGCGCTGGACCCGGTGAGCCGGAGCAGCAGGACGACGATGGCCACGGTGCTGAACCAGTCGCCGTAGAGCGACAGCGTCGAGGCGGTCAGGTAGCGCGGGAAGGGACGCGTCGCCGGCTCCTCGTCCTCGCCCGTCCCGCTCAGCCGGGCTGAGGCGTGGCCTCCGGGAGGGCACGGTCGAGCAGCTCGAGCGGCGTCTCCTCGGGCCTCCGGGTGAGCGGCGTCACCCGCGCCGCGGGGTGGAGGGCGCTCAGCGCGCGCGCCAGCCGGGCGGCCACCACGTCGGCGCCGGCGGCCTCCACGTCGGGGAGCAGCACCACCAACCTGCCGTCGGAGGCGCGGCCCACCGTGTCGGTGGAGC
>JAQBPI010000136.1 GCA_028287605.1 Chloroflexota bacterium | reverse complement strand
CATCCAGGCCGCCGCCGCCGAGCGCGGCGCGGGACGCTTCGGCTACATGCCCAACCTCGGCTTTCCCGAGGTGCGGGCCCTGGTCGCCGCCGGCGCCGGCGTGGACGTCGGCCCCGAGTGCATCGCCCTCACCGGCGGCGCCGGCGCCGCCATCTGCCTGGCGCTGCGGGCCTTCGTCGACCCCGGCGACGAGGTGGTCGGCGTGGTTCCCTTCTTCGGCGAGTACCGCGCCTACTGCGCCTCCGCCGGCGCCACCTGGGTGACCGCCACCTCGACGGCCGGCTTCGGCCTCGACCTCGGCGCGATCGACCGCGCGCTCACCCCCCGCACTGCCGCGGTCATCCTCAACACCCCGTCCAACCCCTCGGGGCACGTCGCCACCATCGCCGAGCTCCAGGGCCTGGCCGCCCTGCTCGAGCGCCACCGGCGCCGCCACGGGCGCCGGGTGGTGCTGATCGTCGACGAGGTCTACCACCGCCTGGTCTATCCCCCCGCGGTGCACGTCCACCCCTTCGCGGTGCACCCCGCCACGGTGCTGGCGCGCTCCTTCTCGAAGGACCTCGGGCTCGCCGGCGAGCGGATCGGCTACCTCGTCCTCCACCCCGACCTGGCCACCCCCGAGGTGATGCGCGGGCTCGAGGTCTGCCAGCGCGCCCTCGGCTTCGTCAACGCCTCGGCGACGATGCAGCGGATGCTCGTGCACCTGCCCTCGCTCGAGGTCGACGTCGCCCCGTACCTGGCCCGCCGCGACCTCGCCGTGGGCTTCGCCCGCGAGGCCGGGCTGGAGGTGGCCGAGCCCCAGGGCGGCCTCTACCTGTGGGTGCGCGCTCCCGGGGGCGAGGGCCTCGCCGTCGCCGGCGCCCTCGCGTCGCGGCGGGTGCTGGTCGCCCCGGGCACCGCCTTCGGCATGGACGGCTGGCTGCGCATCTGCTTCACCGCCCCGGTCCCCGCGCTGCGGCGGGGCATCCGGGTGCTCGGGGAGTACGCCCTCCTCCACCCCTCGCTGGAGATGAGCGCGTAACCGCCCCGCGCCGGCGCCGGATCAGGGCCGCCAGCCGAGCCAGTCGTCGAGCAGCGCGCCGAGACCGGCGCGGCAGGCGGTGGCGCCGCCGTTGGCGGGATGGCGCACGCAGGGCACGTCCTCGCCGAGCGCGGCAGCGGCGAGCCGGCCGACGGCGACCACGTGCGCGGGGCGCACGCCGTCGAGCAGGCGGCGCAGGAAGCCGGCGCCCGCCTCCAGCTCGGCGCGGCTGGGACGGCGGTTGCTGTGCGGCACCGGCCCCGCCGGATGGGTGGGCACCAGGTTCCAGAGCAGCACCGAGTCGGCCCAGCCGCCCGCCGCCAGCGCCGACTGGACGATCGTCGCCGACGGCTCGCTCCAGCCCCGCGGGTGGCGCGAGCTGCGCCGGTAGGGGCCGCCCTCGACCAGCTGCCGCTCGCAGAGCAGCACCAGCCCGGAGTAGCGCGCCCCCCGCCAGCCCGCGGCCTCGGCGACCGCCACCACCGGCGCGTCACGGCGGGCGCGGAGCTGGCGGCGCAGGTTCTCGCGGCGGATCAGCGGCGCCTCCGGGCAGAGGTCGTCGCCACCGGTCTGGGCGTACTGGTTGAAGGTGGCGCCGACGCGGGCGGCGGCGAGGTCGTCGACCAGGGCGTCGAGCCAGGTCATCCGCCGGGGCCGGGGGCGCGATCCGGTGGGGGCATGGCCGGGATGGTTCCAGATCGGTGACGGCCGTCGCCCCGCCCCGAGCCCGGCGACCACAATGCCGGGATGCCCCGCCGGCTCCCCGGTCTCGCCTACGACCTCTACCGCATCCGGCTGTGGGCGCGGGTGCGCACCGGGCCGATGCCCCAGCACCTCGCCGTCATCCTCGACGGCAACCGCCGCTTCGTCGAGGAGCATCACCTCGCCTCGATGCGCGACGGCTACGCGGCCGGCGCCCGGCGGGTGCGCGACGTGCTGGTCTGGTCGGAGCGCGCCGGCGTCCAGGCGGTGACGCTGTGGGCGATGTCGATCGACAACCTCGGGCGGCCCGAGGTGCAGATCGAGGCGATGAGCGGGGTGATCGCCAGCGAGCTCGACGCCGTGGTCCCCGGCGCGATGCGCCGCGGCTGGCGGCTGCGCGGCATCGGCCGGCGCGACCTGCTGCCGCTGGATCTGCAGCGCACCCTGACCCGGGTCGAGGCGGAGACGGCGGCGAACACACGGCTCACCGTGCAGTTCGCCCTCGGCTACGGCGGCCGCGAGGAGATCGTCGACGCCCTCCGCCACTGGGCCGCGGCCGAGGCGGTGCGGGGCCTCCCCGTCGAGGAGGCGCTGGAATCGCTCCATCCGGACGCGCTGACCCCCTTCCTCTACGGGGGCGACCTCCCCGATCCCGACCTCATCCTCCGCACCAGCGGCGAGCTGCGGCTGAGCGGGTTCCTGCTCTGGCAGAGCGTCTACTCGGAGTTCTACTTCACCGACGTCCTCTGGCCGGACTTCCGCGAGATCGACTTCCTCCGCGCGCTGCGCAGCTACCAGGCACGCCGGCGGCGCTTCGGGCGCTGACCCCGGCCCCGCGCGCCCCGGCCGGCGGCCATGC
>JAQBPI010000065.1 GCA_028287605.1 Chloroflexota bacterium | reverse complement strand
GGGCGTCGGCACCGGGGTGGGGTACGGAGTCGGGCAGCCGAAGAGGATCGAGCCGAGGCCGGGCGGGCACGGTGGCGCCAGGGGAGCCGGCACCGGGGTCGGCGTCGCGGACTGCGGCGCGGACGGAGGCGCGGTCGGCGACGGGTGCGAGCTGGGCTGAGGGCTGCTCGCGGCGGCCAGGGTGGTGATCACCCCGGCGGGCCCGCCGGCGGTGCCGGCGACACCCAGGACGGTGAGGACGCCGAAGCCGATGGCGCCGGCGAGCAGCAGCGTGCCCGTCGATCGCCGCAGAGCGCGCCGCGGCGCCGTTCGCCGAGCCACGTCGCCGTCATCACCCATGCGGTGCATGCCGCTCACCCCTTCTCCGGTCGCGTCGTGCCGTCCTGCCATCCCTGACCCGGGCACCGCCGGATGCCGGGCCTGCGTGACTCCCCAGGAGGCTCGGGGAGCCCACGTCTCCACACAACGAGCGCGTCGAACATTTCTGTCACGCCAGCGGGAGAGGGCGGGAGCAGCCCCGGAGGGGCTGGAGATTCCCTGCCGCCGCGGACGGGCTACCATCCCAGGGCATCACCCGGACCCGGCCGTCCCGAGGGAGAACCATGGCGATCCTGCGTCTCGTGAACGGTGGCGACGTCACCGTCAAGCTCAATGTCGCGGAGCTCCTCGCGGCGCTCGCCGCCGGCACCGAGTTCGTCCAGCTCCCGGGTGACGAGGGGCCGGTCCACGTCCGCCCCGGCAGCGTCATCGCCGTGCTCGACCACACCCAGCGGCAGAGCTCCGGCTTCCGCGTCGCCTCCGCCTCCGCCAGCTCCTCGTAGCGGCGCGTCCGCCGCGGCCGCGGGCGCGCGCGGGGGGATGGCCACGGCGCAGAGCACCGACATCAGCAGGAGCGCGGCGCCGCCGCACCAGAAGGGGATGCCCTCCCGCACCCCGTACAGGGCGCCGAGCACCGACGCGCCGAGCGCCGACCCGCCGAACTGGTAGAGGCCGCCGAGGCCCATCATCCGGCCGCGCCCGCCGGCGGCCGCCGCCTCGGAGAGGGTTGCGTAGAGCGACGGCTCGACCAGGACGAAGGCGGCCGCCTCGACCGTCCCCAGGGCGAGGATCACGGCCAGCGAGTGCAGCAGGGGATAGGCGGACGCGCAGACGCTCACCACCGCGAGCGCGGTGCCGAGGATCACCCGCCGGTCGGCGCGGTCGGCGAGCCGGCCCGCGGGGGTGGCGAGCAGCAGCATGGGCAGGGCGAAGAGGGTGATGGAGACGCCCACCACGAAGGTGCTGACGCCGCGCGCCGAGAGGTACTGCGGCCAGACGACGTCGTACATGGTGAAGACGAGGCCGACGGTGCCGAGGGTGAGGCAGGCGACCAGCACCCCGCGTCCGCGCCACCAGCGGGGGGGAGCGGCGGCGGCGTGCTCGTGGGCTGCCGGCGCCTGGCGGGTCTCGGGGACCCGGGCCACCGCGCCGAGGCCGACGAGCACGCCGCCGCCGGCGACGCCGAACACCGCCGACTCCCTCCAGCTCGCCACCGCCCCGCCGATCAGCGGGCCGATGAGCAGACCGGTGAGCTCGGCACGCTGCAGCTGGCTGAAGCGGGTGGCCCTGCGGTCGGGCGGGGTGAGGTCGGTGAGCGCGGCGAGCAGGGCGGGGGCGTAAGCGCCGCTGCAGGCCCCCTGGGCGGCGCGGAGGGCGGCGAGGAACCAGAGCGGGCCGTGGTCGGCGACGAGGCCGAGGGAGATCGCCGCGTAGCCGAGACGGGTGCCGATGAGCACCGGGCGGCGGCCGACCCGATCGGCGAGCCGGCCGGCGGGGACCTGGACCAGGGTGTTCGCCAGCATCGGTCCGGCGATGAAGAGGGCGGCGTCGAGGGCGCTGCCCCCGCGGTGGCGCACGTAGAGCGCGACCACGGGGAAGAGCATGGCGATGCCGGTGAACATCACCAGCTGGCCGAACAGGAGGCGTCCGGCGGGGTCGGGGGCGCGCCGCCGTCGGGACATGATCATGGCGGGAGTCCTATCACCCCCCGGGTCCGGTGACGCCCGCCCCGGGGCGAGGCGGATGACGGCAGGGCGGTCTCGGCATAATTGACCTCATGAGTCAGCAATGCACCGCGCCGATCCGGCGGCAGCCGCGGATGGGCACCGACCGGCGCATCACCGACGAGATCGGCAACACCCCGCTGCTCCGCGTCCACCTCTTCGACGAGGCGGCGCCCGGGGTCGAGATCTACGCCAAGGCCGAGTTCATGAACCCGGGCGGCTCGGTGAAGGACCGGCCGGCGCTGCGGATGATCGAGGAGGGCGAGCGCTCGGGCCGGCTGACCCACGACCGGGTGATCCTCGACAGCACAAGCGGGAACACCGGCATCGCCTACGCGATGATCGGCGCCGCCAGGGGCTACCGGGTGAAGCTGGTGATGCCCACCAACGTGAGCGAGGAGCGCAAGCAGCTGGTCCTCGCCTTCGGCGCGGAGATCGAGTACAGCGATGCGCAGGAGGGCAGCGACGGGGCGATCCTGCTCGCCCGGCAGCTGCGCGACGCCGATCCCGACCGCTACTTCATGCCCGACCAGTACAACAACGACGCCAACTGGCGCGCCCACTACGAGGGCACCGGGCTGGAGATCTGGGAGCAGACCGGCGGCCGGGTGACCCACTTCATCGCCGGCCTCGGCACCAGCGGGACCTTCATGGGGTCCAGCCGGCGGCTGAAGGAGCTGAATCCCGCGGTGCGGTGCATCAGCGTCGAGCCGGACGAGCCGTGGCACGGGCTCGAGGGCCTCAAGCACATGGAGACCTCGATCGTGCCGGGGATCTACGACCCCGCCCTGGCCGACGACAACGTCGGGGTGTCGACCGAGGACGCCTACGACGTGGCCCGCCGTCTGGCGACCACCGAGGGGATCCTGATCGGCCACTCCAGCGGCGCCGCCCTGCACGTCGCCGGGTCGGTGGGGCGCTCGCTCGCCGCCGGCGGGCAGGGCGGGGTGATCGCCATCGTCTTCGCCGACGGTGGCGACCGGTACCTGAGCAGCGGGCTGTACCGCCAGCGCGACCGGTAGCCATGGAACCTGGCGTGGTGCTCAGCCCCTCCGCGGCGGCTGAGCTTCGGCGGCTGGCCGCTTCCGCGTACCCCTCCGAGGGATGCGGGGTGCTGGTGGGGGCCGTCTGGCCGGACGGCGTCCTGGCCGTCCGGTCGGTGACGTCGGGGGCGAACCTCTCCGCTCGGGGCCGCGACCGCTTCGAGCTCGACCCCCTGGCGATCCTGCGCGCCGAGCGGGGGGCGCGGGAGGTCGGCCTGGAGGTGCTGGGGTTCTGGCACTCGCATCCCGACCATCCGGCGGTGCCCTCTCGCCTCGACACCGAGCGGGCGTGGGCGGAGTACCTCTACGTGATCGTGTCCTCCTCCGCGGACGGCACCGGTGACGTGCGCGGCTGGCGGCTGCTGCCCGGCGCCGGCGGCTTCGGCGAGCTCGGCATGGCGGTCGACGGCGTCGCCGCCGAGGCGGGGCGCTGATGGCACCCCGGACCGCGCGCGGCCGGTCCGCGGGAACCCGGACGCCGCGACGGCTGCGGCACCGGCGCGCCGAGGCGTCGACG
>JAQBPI010000237.1 GCA_028287605.1 Chloroflexota bacterium | reverse complement strand
TCCCTCGGCGACCACCGCGAGCGCCGCCCCGGCGGCGGCCGCCGCGGCCACGTGGGCGTGGACGTCCATGCGCTATACGGCGAGCGCGACGAAGGAGCTACCGGGCCCGGCGCGGCGCGAATCCGTCTCGATCGAGGCGAGCGGAGCGCACCGCTCACCGGCGCCCTCGAGGCGGCCGCCGAACAGGCGTGCCAGGTCCGCCGGGGTGAGCAGCATCGCGTGGATGGTACGGAGTAGCCCCGGGAATCGTTTCGGAGTGGCGGGGGAGGTGGGCGCGAGCACCCATCCCCCTCCCGCCGTCAGCCCCCTCACGGGACGATTCTCCAGGCGTCGACCGCGAGCTGGGCGACGCTCTTCCAGACCGGCGCGGCGAGGTAGGCGCCCTCGTGGGGCACCCTGCTCTCGTGCGGCTTGCGGATGATCACGAAGGCGGTGAACTGGGGGTCGTCGACGGGCAGGAAGCCGACGAAGGAGGCGATGATGTCGGCCCCGTACGCGCCGTTGACGGCGACGCTGGCGGTGCCGGTCTTGCCCCCGATGAGGCCCTTGAAGGCCGGGATCTTGGCGAGGTAGCCGGAGGCGCCCCTGTCCTCGACCACGCCGGTCATCATGTGGGCGAGCTGGTGGGCGGCGTCCGCGGACATCACCTGCCGGGTGCGCGGCACCACCGGCGTCTCCACCCGGGTCTGCGGGTCGACGATCGCCTCGACCGCGTGCGGCTGCACCCAGACGCCGCCGTTCGCGATGGCGTTGACAGCGGCGAGCATCTGCACCGGGGTGGCCTGCACCTGCTGCCCGAACGACGCCGTGGCGTAGTCGACGTCGGTCCAGCTGTGCTGCGGGCGCAGCGGCTGGTTGACCTCGCCGGCGACGTCGACGCCGGTCGGCGAGCCGATCCCGAAGGCGAGCAGGTTCTGGTAGTAGGGGTCCTTTCCAGTCCGGCGCATCACCTCGATGGCGCCGTTGTTCAGCGAGTCGTCGAGCACCCACTGGAAGGTCACCTTGCCGTGGGAGCGGTTGTCCCAGTCGTGGATGAGGAAGCCGCCGATGCTCTGCTGCGACTCGTTGATGGTCTGGTCGGGGGTGAAGGCATGGTGCTCGAGCCCGCCGGCGAAGGTGACCACCTTCATCACCGAGCCGGGCTCGTAGAGGTTGTCGACCGCGCTGTCACGGAAGAGGCCGATGTCGCTCGACGAGTAGTGGTTGGCGTCGTAGGAGGGATAGTCGGCCCAGGCGCGGATGGCGCCCGTCTTCGTGTCCATCACCATGAGCGTCCCCGACTCCGCCTGGCCGTCGGTGGTCACCCCCTTGGCCAGCGCCTGCTCGGCCCAGTACTGCAGCTTGGAGTCCAGGCCCAGGCGCAGGTCGCTGCCGTTGCGGGCGTCGCGCCGCTGCTCGTTGGTGAGCACGATGGGGTTGCCGGCGACGTCGCGCAGCGTCGTCTCGATGCCGTCCTGCCCGCGCAGCACCGACTCGTACCTCGACTCGACGCCGTACTGGCCGTGGCCGTCGTGGTCGACGAAGCCGAGCAGGTTGCTGGCGAACGAGACCCCGGGCAGCGGCGAGGGGCCGTAGCTGCGCTGGTCCTCGGGGATGATGCCGATGCCGTACACCTTCAGGGCGCGCAGCCTGGTGGTCACCGACTCGTCCACGCGCCGGGCGAGGTAGACGAAGCGGCCGGGCTGGTTCATCAGCGACTCGAGGTGCGACGGTCCCATGCCCAGCACCGGCGCCACCCGCGCGGCGACGGCGTGGCGCTGATCCGGGCGGATCACCCCGGGGTCGGCGAAGATGCTGTACACGGGCACGTCGCCGGCGAGCAGCGAGCCGTCGCGGTCGAGGATGCGGCCGCGATGGGCGCGCAGGGTGATGTCGATGCCGTGCTGCCTCGCCGCCGCGGCGGCGAGATCGCCGTGCTGGCGCAGCTGGACATCGGCGAGCCGCAGCGAGAGCACCACGGTGAGGACGCCGAAGATGACCAGCAGCCAGAGGCCCCGCGCCCGGAAGTCGGGGGCCTCGGCGACGAACCAGCCGCGCACCGCGGGCCGTCTCGGGGATGAGGCCTCGGTCCTCGGCCGGCGGGGAGCGGGTGCGGACGGTCGCCGGCGGTCGGTCACGGCGCCGCCGCCTCGACCTCGTCGGCCCCGAAGCTGCCGCGCAGCGCCGCCACCAGCCGTTCCATGGCGTCCCCGCCTGCGGGCCGGCCCAGCGCGCCGGGCGCGGCGGGCACGCTCACCGACGGCGGCACCGCGGCCACGTACGCCCACCTCGACGGCGGCCGCAGCCCCAGCGACTGGGCGGCGGCTCCGATGCGCGCACCGGAGCGCAGCCGGTCGAGCTCGTCGCCGAGGCGGCTGTTCTCGTCGCGCAGCGACGCCTGCTCGGCGGACAGCCGGGTGGCCTGGAAGGTGGCCTGGGTGAGGTGCGCCGACTGGGCCACGTAGGCGATGCCGATCACCGCCACCAGCAGGATGAAGGGCAGCAGCGGCAGGGGTGTGCGCGGACCGCCTCCGCGCCGCCGGCGGCCGCGGCGGCCGGCGGGCTCGAGGCCGTCCGGCACCTCCTGGACGGGACGTCCGTCCGAGAAGGCGTCGAAGGTGTCGTCGTCGAGGCGGGAGGGGGTGTGTGGGGCGGACACGGCCGCGGGTTCTCCGCTGGGACGTTGATGGGGACGGTGCGGCGGCGTGGAGGGGACGGGAGGGTGACCGCGGTGGGAGTGCCGGGCCTCAGTGGGCGGTGTCGAGCCGCTCGGCGACGCGCAGCCGCGCCGACCGCGAGCGTGGGTTGACGGCGAGCTCGGCGGCGTCCGCCTTGATCGCCTTGCGGGTGTGGAGGAAGAGGGTGGCCCGGTGAGCGCAGGTGCAGATGGGTTGCTGGGGCGGACAGACACAGTTCAGTGCTGCGACGTGGAGTGCGTTCTTGACAAGGGAGTCCTCGAGGGAGTGAAAGGCGATGACCCCAACACGCCCACCGGGCCGTAATGCGTCGATGGCCGCCTGCAACCCCTGCTCCAGGCTCTCAAGCTCGTGGTTGACCTCGATGCGGAGCGCCTGGAAGGTCCGGGTGGCGGGATGGATGCGCTTCGGCCAGTACCGTCGCGGCACCGCCCGCTCCACGGTCTCGCGCAGTTCACCGGTGGTGGTGAGCGGGCGCTCGTGGCGGGCCCGGCCGATGGCGGCGGCGATGCCGCGGGCGAAGCGCTCCTCGCCGTAGCGGCGGATCAGCGCCGCGAGGTCCGCCTCCTCCCAGCCGTTGACGACGTCGGCGGCCGTGAGAGTCGCCGCGCTGGGGTCGAGGCGCATGTCCAGCGGACCCTCGTGGCGGAAGCTGAAGCCGCGCGCCGGGTCGTCGAGCTGGACGGAGGAGATGCCGAGGTCGAGGGTGACCCCGTCGACCGCGGCGATGCGGTTCCGCCGCAGGTGCTCCGTCAGGTCGGCGAAGTCGCCGTGGATCAGGAGCAGCGCGTCGCCGGCATCGGCGAAGCGCCGGCGCGCGGCCGCCAGCGCCGCGGGGTCGCGGTCGATGG
>JAQBPI010000109.1 GCA_028287605.1 Chloroflexota bacterium | reverse complement strand
CCGCCGACAGCCACGAGCACGACGTCGAGCCCCGGGTCGTCTCGGACGAGCTCGAGGCCGATTGTGGCGGCGCCCTCGCAGGTCGCCAGATCCAAGCTGTCCTCGACCAGATAGGCGCGACCCGCCTCCGCGATCTCGCGCGCCAGCAGCCGGGCGTCTTCGATGTCCTTCCCATCGAGCCTCACATCCGCGCCGAAGGCGGCGATCTGGCGCAGCTTGAGCGGGTTCGCAGTTCTCGCCGCCACGACCGTGACCTCCAAGCCTCGACGCCGGCCGCTGTAGGCCAGCGCCTGCCCGAGATTCCCGGCGCTCGCGCACACCACGCGTGATGCCCCCTTCTGGCGGGCCAGGGCTGCCACCGTCTCGGTGCCGCGCCCCTTGAAGCTCCGGACCGGGTTGAGCGTCTCGACCTTCAGCGTCAGCGAGCACCCGAGTGCCAGGCCGAGCGGCGCGCACGGCAGCGCCGGCGTGTCGAGCAACACCGGATCGATCTCGCCGACCGCAGCGCGGACCCGATCGAGCCGGAGCCGAACTCGGTCGAGGCCACTCACGGCCCCCAGCATGCTACGCCCGCGCCGGGCTGGGGCACGGGAAGCGAGCGGACTGCTAGCCACCCCGATGCCGAGCACGGGCGCGAGGGTGACGCTGATCTCCGGGACGTTCAGCGCCGCGGCGCGCCGCGGACTCAGCTGCGCCGGGCGCGCATCGGCTCGCCGTCCTCACACCCGGTTCGCGAGCACGTGGACAGCGCGCACCGGCTCACGTTGGTCTCCGGGTGCGCCGGGTTCATGACCAGCCTCGCGGCCGATGGCTACGGCGACCACATCGAGGAGACGCTGGGCGGAGTCGGCCACAGCCGCAGGGGTCAGCAACCCGACCGTGACCGCTGCGCTGGCCGGGAAGGCCATCTCGCCGAGGACTCTCCGCCTGATCGCCCGGGCACTGGGCGCCGCCCCTGCGCTTGAGAACGTGGGGGTGCTCCTTGGCTGAGCCCGAGGGCGAACGTGGGCCCACGGCTCGCGGAGGTGTCATGGCTGCCGATGCGGCGCCAGACGATGTGAGGCTCGCCAGGCCTCACCTCGGGCCCGTAGTGGAATGTGGCGCGGCCGTTCGGTGCCCAGGTTGAGCTCCCACACCCCGGCCTGGCCCTGGACTCGCTGAGACGGAGGGGCGGATCGAAGCCCCCCGTTCGAAGGCCGCGAAGGAAGAGCCGCAGTATGGCCAGAGCGGCACGCTGCCGGTCCGGGTCAGGTCCCGGAAGTCCCTCTGGAACCGCGGCCACCGCTCATATGTCGGCACTGCCTACGGCTCGAGAGGCTTGAGATCCTTCTCGAGAGCCGAGATGAACTCCTCGTCGCTGACGTAGATCGTTCCGTGCTCACCGCGGGCGATCGCCTCGTCGACCTCCCGCTCGCCCTCCTGCCACTCGGGCGTCCAGAACCACGCCTGGTCCGGCTCGATGCGCCGACTCTTGCTGCTGCGGAGCAGGACAGCGGCGCCGTCGACCGCATCGTCAGGGAGTTCGTCCACGAGGCGGTGGAGATCGGATCGGTCACGGGGGTTGGGCGCTGCGCTGGCCATGAGGGCATCGTAGTCCTACTTCTCGGCGCTGAGCAGCCGGATCATCGCCTCGTAGGCGTCCGCCTGATCGAGGTGGCTGTAGACGCGCTCGATCATGCGCAAGCTGGTGTGCCCCGCGACCTGGGCGACCATCATCGGATTCATCCCGCCGCGGAGCGCGTTGGTGATGAAGCTGTGCCGGAGCAGGTGGGTGTAGACGCGCTTGGTGATGCCGGCGCGCATCGCCGCGGAGCGGACCAGTTGGAGCACGCCGCTCGGCGTGAGCGGCTGGTAGCCACCGCTGGGCCCCCTGCGCAGAGCCACGAAGAGCCGTGGAGTCGTGGCGGTGGCGGGGCGGGTGCCCTTGACGTAGCGGTCGAGCCGCCGGAGCAGGACCGGTGGCAGCGGCACCAGGCGGTCACGCTCACCCTTGCCATGGACGCGGAGGAAGGCCTGGCGGTCGTGCCGGACCACGTCGTCGACGGTCAGCTGGCAGAGCTCGGCGGCGCGCACCCCGCAGTCGCCGAGGATGCGGATGATCAGCCGGTCGCGCTCGGTGGGCGCGGCGGTCTCGAGGCGAGCGATCTCCTCCCGGTCGAGGACGTCGAGGACGCGCTTGGGCAGGCGCGGGAGCGTGGGACGGGCGACGACCGCCTCGCCCTCCTTCTGGCACCACCCTAGGAAGCCGCGGACCGCCCGGAGGTAGGCGTGGACGCTCGCCTTGGAGAGCCGGCCGCCGTTCCGGCCGCCGGCCTCGTGCAGGTGCACGGTGAAGGCGTCGACCTGGCGCGGGTCGAGGCCGGTCAGCTCGCTGACCCCGCGGTCGGCGCACCAGGGGAGCAGGACGCCGCGGAGCGGGTAGCCGTAGCTCACCTGCACGGTGTTCGGCGCCAGCCCGCGAGCGCGGCAGGACATGAGGTAGTCGTCGACCAGGCGCGTCAGCGCCGTCGCGGGGCCGGGCCTGACGAGGGTGAGATCGGGCACGCGATGCTCCACGGGGGCATGGCAAATTGACTCCGATTTTAGCACTAACCCGCTGCTGATACTCTCTTGCCAGCCGCATATTGGCAGCGGTTTTCGGCAGACCTTCTCTGGGCTTGCGTGTTACGCAAGCGCTGCTGCTGAACTCGAATCAGCGTTCTGGTGGAGCCAGGGGGGCTCGAACCCCCGACCTCTTGCATGCCATGCAAGCGCTCTCCCAGCTGAGCTATGGCCCCGCCCCGGATGATACCGACGCCGGCGCCGCCTGCGTCACCCCCCCGAGCACGGCGGCGGGGCCGCGCCGGCGCCCCGGATGGCGAGGCGGATGCAGTGGACGGAGCCTTTGGGCGCTCCGCAGGGACTGTTTGCAGACGGCGCGACCGATGGGAGACAATCGCAGTGGCCGCCTGCGTCCAATGCGCGCGCGCTGACGCGACCAGAGACCACTTCTTCCCCGCGCGCTCCATGGGGGGCTGTACGCACATGGCTCGCACGCGTTCCACCACGGCCGCACCTCGCGCCCCGCGGACCACTGCCCGCAGTCGCCGTGATGCCAGCCAGGGCTCGGTGCTGGTCCAGACGGCCGAGCGCATGGTCGGCCAGATCGAGACGCTGGTGGTCGAGATCGAGGCGCTCCGCGCCGACAACGAGGGGCTTCGCGCCGAGCTGCGCGACGCCGTCTCCATGCTCGAGCGCGCCAGCAGGGCGCTCGGGGACGCCGGGACCGCGGGACGGCGGGGGCGGCGCCGTGCGGGGGCCGTGGAGC
>JAQBPI010000212.1 GCA_028287605.1 Chloroflexota bacterium | reverse complement strand
GCGGCTTCTCCCGCGCGACGCCGGTAGTCACCATGCCCGGCGCCGGCCCGCTGCGCGCTCCCGCGCCGCCGCGCGTGGCCGGCGTGGAGCCTGGCGCGGAGGCGGCGCCCCCGCTCCCGATCGGGCTGCTCCCGGTGGCGCCCACGGTGGACGGGCCGGACTGCCCGGTGCCCCCGGCGGCGGTCCCGGACGCCGGCAGCGGCAGCAGCGACAGCAGCTCCGGGAGCGGCGTGGCGAGGACCGCGAGCGAGTCGGCGAAGACCTCGCCGACGGTGTGCTCGACGAACTGCGTGGGCACACCGGGAGCGGTGGGCGCCTGCTGGATGTCCACGCGGATGCCGGTGGCGTCCACGGTCACCTGGTTGCCCGAGGAGGTCACCGCCGGAGCCACCGCGCGGAGGGTCAGACCACCCTTGGCGAGCGCGGTGTTGAGCTGCTCGGTCGCCTGCTGGAGCTGGTCCAGGGGCACCACCGCCCCGTTGCTCAGGCTGACCCCGCCCGAGCCCACGCTCACCGGCATGCCGCCCACGGTCACCTGGCCGACGTCGACGGTCGAGGTCTGGTGGGGGGTGCCGGCGTTGGTGACCGAGACGCTGACGTGGAGGTCGCGGATGAGCACGCTGCCGCCGCCGAAGGAGGCACTGCCCACGCGGGCGTCGCCGCCGTCGACCAGCCCGGTGGCGGGGTCGATGGCGACCGAGACGGTGCTGGCGCCGGCGAGGACCCCGTCGGGCTCGGCGGCGTCGGGATGGACGGCGGGGTGGGTCAGCGCCGCCGCCGGGGTCAGGAACCGCGCCCTCCAGGCCTGCAGCGCGGCGTCGAGGGCGGCGAGCTGGGCGCTGCGCGCGGCGGTGCTCTGCCCCCCCGGTACGGGAGCGCCGCCGGCCATGGTGGCGCTCGCCGCCGCGGCCCCCTGGACGGCGCTGGCGTGGGCGTAGGGCCCGCCCGGCGAGCCCACCGTGTCGGTGGTGCTGTCCGCCTTGGGGTAGCGCGCCTCGGCGTACTGCGGCTGCTGCTTGCTCGCCGTGCCCGCGGCCGTCTGCCCGCCCGGGCCGGTGTCGAGCGGGCTGGCCGTGCCCTCGGCGAAGGGCGAGTTGTCGACGTGGGCGTGGGCGAGCGGCACCCAGCTGTCGACGGCGCCGTCCTTGAAGTTGGGGAAGACGCCGCTGCCGACGGCGACGTGGTCGGCGGCGGCATTGACGGTGCCGTTGGCCACGCCGAGGCTGACCGCCGCCCGTGCCGGGTGCGCGCCGCCGACGAACCCGGCGGCCGCGCCCAGCGCGACCGTCCCGGCCAGGGCCGCGATCACCGCGCGTCGCATCGTCCTCATCCCCGTGATCCTCCCATTCCCGCGGGCGTGCCCGCATCACCGAGATACGAGCCGCGGACGAAGGACTCGTCGGCGGCCAGGGCTGCGGCGCTTCCCGCATAGCCCACCTCGCCCTTCTCGAGAACGTAGGCGCGCGAGGCGAGGGCGAGCGCGCGGCTCACGAACTGCTCGACCAGGAGCAGCGAGGTCCCCCGCGCGGGCAGCGTCGCCACCAGCGCGAAGAGGGCGTCGACCACCGTCGGGGCCAGCCCCTGGGACATCTCGTCGATCATCAACAGCCGCGGCCGGTGGATCAGCCCGCGGGCGAGGGCGAGCATCTGCTGCTCGCCGCCGCTGAGGTGCCGGGCCGCCTGGCCGCGCCGCATGGCCAGCGACGGGAAGGTCGCGTACATCTCGTCGACGGTGCCGGCGACGGCGCGCCGCGGCACCCCGGCCATCGCGGCGGCGAGGCGCAGGGTCTCGTCGACCTCGAGCGAGGGAAACACCCCGCGTCCCTCGGGGATGTGGACGATGCCGAGGCGGGCCAGCCGCTGCGCGGGCAGGCCGCTCACCGTCTCGGCGCCGAGGCTGACGCTCCCCGCCATCAGCGGGATCATCCCCGAGAGCGCGCGCAGGGTGGTGGTCTTGCCCGCCCCGTTGGCGCCCAGCAGGGCGACGATCTCCCCCTCGCCGACCTCGAGGTCGACCTGGAAGAGCACCGGGATGCCGCCGTACCCGGCGCGCAGCCCGCGGACGCTGAGCAGTGGCGTCATGCGGCGCTCTCGCCGAGGTAGGCGCGGACCACGGTGGGGTCCTCGCGGATGCGCTCGGGCGGTCCCTCGGCGATCAGCCGCCCGTAGTCGAGCACGGCGATGTCGTCGCACACGCGCATCACCAGCGACATGTCGTGGTCGACCAGCAGCATCGTGGTCCCGAAGCGCTCGCGGATGCGGCTCAGCACCCCGGCGAGCTCGGCGGTCTCGCGCGAGTCGAGGCCGGCGGCGGGCTCGTCGAGGAGCAGGAGGGTGGGGCGCAGCGCCAGGGCGCGGCCCAGCTCGACCCGGCGCTGGATGCCGATGGCCAGGTCGCCGCCGGGGATGCCGGCGACCTCGGCGATGCCGAGGAAGTGGAGCAGGGCGTGGGCGCGCTCGCCGGCGCGGTTCTCCTCGAAGCGCGCCCGGGGCAGGCGCAGGGCGTCGGCGAGCATGCCGCGCCGCGCCGCGGCGTCGACCGGCACCATCAGGTTCTCCAGCACGGTGAGCTCGCGGAAGAGCTCGAGGGTCTGGAAGGTGCGGGCGATGCCGAGGCGGGCGCGCCGGTGCGGGGCCAGGCCGTGCAGGTCGCGGCCGGCGTAGCGGATGTGGCCGCTGTCGACGCGGAGCACGCCGCAGACGCAGTTGAAGAGCGAGGTCTTGCCCGCGCCGTTGGGCCCGATCAGTCCCTTGATCCGGCCCCGCTCGACGCGGAAGGAGACGTCGTTCAACGCCTGCACGCCGCCGTAGCGCTTGGAGACGCCGTCGATCTGCAGCAGCACCGTCATCGGGCCGCCTCGGCGATCGCGGGGTCGCGCCCGCGGCGGCCCGAGACCAGCCGGGCGAGCCGCGCCATGTCGTGGCGGGTGCGCACCACCGCCCCCTCGGGCACCAGCACCAGCTGGAGGATGAGTGCGGTGCCGATGAGCAGCGGGAACCACGTCGAGGAGACCGCGATGCCGCTGAGCAGCTCGGGGCCGAAGACGGTGGCGATGCCGGCGGCGGGCGCCGCGGCGATGGCGCTCACCCCCATCACGGTGGCGAGCGCGGTGAGCTGCACGGAGTGCAGGAAGTCGTAGGAGCCGGGGCTCACCGAGCCGATGCGCACCGCCAGCAGCGCGCCGGCGAGCCCGGCGATCCCCGCCGAGAGCCCGAAGGCGGCGAGCTTCCAGGCGGTGACGTCCAGGCCCACGGTGGCGGCGGCCAGCTCGGAGTCGCGCACTGCGCGCAGCACCCGGCCCGCCCTGCCGCGGCGCAGGTTCCACACCAGCAGCACCGCCACGCAGAGGATGGCGAGGGCGAAGAGGTAGTAGGCGTACGAGCCGGTGAGCGGGGCGCCGAGCAGCGAGGGCCGCGACGGGTGCCAGGGGACGGCGCCGCCGCTGAAGCCGTCCCAGGTGCCGGTCACCAGCAGGAACCGGTCGGTGAAGAGCGCCACCGCCACCGTGAGCACGGCGAGGAGGAGTCCGGAGAGGCGCAGCGCGGGGATGCCGACCAGCACCCCGGCGAGCACCGCCACCGTCACCCCCACCGGCAGCGCCAGCCAGAACGACCAGCCGTGCCCGTCCATCAGCGCGCCCACGGTGAAGGCGCCCATGGCGGCGAAGGAGTACTGGCAGAAGGAGATCTGTCCGACGAAGCCGGTGAGCACCACCACCGAGAGCACCAGCAGCGCGATGATCACCGCGTCGGAGTCGAGCCCGCGCTGGAAGTCCGACTCGAGGGCGGGGAGCAGCGCCACCGCGGCCACCACCGCGGCGAGGCCGAGCCGCCGGTTGCGCGACACCGGCCCGCTCACCCCCGTCCCCGCGATGCAGCCAGGCCTGGCCGGAACACGACGGCGAGGGTGATCAGCGCGAGGACGAAGGTGCTCAGCTCGCTGAGGCCGGCCTGGTTGAAGAAGGCCTTGGGGTAGTACTGCACCAGCCCCAGCAGGATGGCGCCGACCACGGTGAGCGGGAGGTTGGTGAGCCGCCCGATCAGCGCGGCGGTGAAGGCGTCGATCACCAGCACCGTCAGCGAGTAGGTGTCGAAGTTGAGCAGCGGGGTGATCAGCACCCCGGCGACCGCGGCCATCGCCGAGCCGATCATCCACGACGCCGCCGAGACCCGGTCGACGTCGATGCCCCAGAGCCGGGCCGCCTGCGGGTCGTCGGCGACGGCGCGCATCTGCGCCCCCAGCGAGGTCCAGCGCAGCAGCGCCGAGGTGCCCAGGGAGAGGCCGACGGCGACCAGGAAGATGGTGAGCTGGTCGTAGCCGACCACCACGTTGGTGAAGGGCACGGTGAACCCGTTGCTGCCCACCAGCTGCACCGGGCGGTGGTAGCCGGTGGAGCCCCAGATCAGCCCGGCGGCGGTCTGCAGCACCAGCAGCCAGGCGATGGTCACCGCCACCTTGGTCAGCGGCGGCCGCCCGGCGAGCGGACGGATGGTCAGGAACTCGATGACGAAGCCCAGCGCGGCGCCGGTGGCGACGGCGGCGAGCAGCCCGATCGGCGAGGGGACGCCCGCCACCACGGAGATCTGGTACGCGACGAAGGTCGAGAACATCGCCACCGCTCCGTGGGCGAAGTTGAGCACCCCGGAGACCCGGTAGATGAGCACCAGCCCGGTGGCGGCGAGCGCGTAGACGCCGCCCAGGGTGAGCCCGATGACCGTGTAGCTCGGCAGCAGCGAGAAGCCCGACAGGGACGCGATCACGGCGTGGGACACGCGCTCAGAAGCAGTTCCAGCCGGAGTACGTGTGCCACGCGCCCTGCTGGTTGCGGATCCACTGGACGCAGTGGTTCGGATCGTGCGGCCCCGGGCTGAAGCTGAGCGGCACCGTCAGCCCGTTGTCCCACCGGGTGATGTGGTCGAGGGAGTCGACCAGCGACCGGCTGGTGGGCGGAGTCGTCCCCAGGCGGCGCACCGCCTCGACGAAGAGCTTCGCGGCCACCCAGGTGCCCTCCGTGTACACGTCGAGGGCGTCGACCTGGGCGGGGAAGTACCGCTGCACCGCGCCGTAGTACTCGCTCATCGCCGGCACGCTCATGTGCTCGTCGGGCTCCAGGAACGGGGTCGCCGACTCGGCGCCGTACACGGCGGTGCCGTACTGCTTCGCGGCCGACCTCTTGTCCAGCCCGAACCCGAGGAAGGTGGGGTGGTAGTTCTGCCGGTCGAGCGCCTGGAAGAAGCGCGCGTAGGAGAAGGGGTCGAGGCCCGCGATGATCGAGTCGGCGCCCTCGAGGCGGATCTTGACCGCCAGGTCGGTGTAGTCGGGCTTGGTCGCGTCGGCGAAGTCGACGCTCTTCTCGTGGATGCCGTGGCGGTGCAGGCTGTCGGTGATCCGCTGTGCCGCGGGGGCGGTGAAGGGGGAGTTGATCACCACCACCGCGGGGGCGTGGATGCCGAGGTCGACGGCGTGGGCGCTCAGCCCCTCCACGGTGGCGCCGAGCAGGTTGGGGGCCACCGGGAAGGAGAGCGGCGACTCGAACTCGGTGGGCACGCCCAGGCCGCCGATCACGGGGATGCCCTGCGACGTGAGATAGGTGGTCTCCGTCTGCTCGCTGCTCGCCGAGAGCCAGCCGACCATGGCGAGCACCCCCGAGCCGACCAGCCGTTCCGAGCACTGGTGGCCGCGGGTGGGGTCGAAGGCGGAGTCGCAGTCGACGAGGCGGAACCGGTAGCCGTTCACGCCCCCGGTGGCGTTGACCTGGTTGAAGTAGGCGCGCACGGTGTCGCGCTGCACGGTGGCGTCGAGCGGACCGGTCTCGTCGAAGATCCCGCCGACGGTGATGACCCCGCCGGAGACGCCGGCGACGATCGGCGGCGGGGCGGGGACGCCGGCGCGCGCCCGGGCGG
>JAQBPI010000118.1 GCA_028287605.1 Chloroflexota bacterium | reverse complement strand
GGCGCCGAGGGACGGCTGCTGCGCGGCTACGGCCCGCTGCTGGCGATGACCGCCGCCTTCGCGCTCATGGTGACCCTGGTGCCCACCGTCGCCCGCGAGCAGACCGTCGTCCACGACGGCACCGCCGCCGCGGGCAGCGTGAGCACCATCGGCCCGAGCACCGGCGCGGTCGCCCCGGTGGCCCCGGGCAGCGACCCCTCCGGTGCCACCGGACCGGCGGGCCCGGCCTCGAGCACGCGCCGGGTGATCGCCGGCCACACCAGCGGCTGCACCGACCGCCGCCAGCAGGTGCCGGGCGATCCCTACTCGCCGCCCTGCGTGCTCTTCGCCGGCGACAACGGGGGCGCCACCACCCGCGGCGTCACCAGGGACACGATCACCGTCGCGCTGCGCACCACCGCCGACCCCGACCTCTCCTCGACGATCGCGAAGATCACCGGCACCGACCTCATCGACAGCGCCGACGACGCCATGCGCACCGCCCAGGGGCTGGTCGACTACTTCAACTCGCGCTTCCAGCTCTACGGGCGGAAGCTCAGGCTGGCGCCCTACCAGGGGCACGGCGCGCTGACCCGCGAGTTCCTCGGCGCCGGGCAGGAGCAGGCCAACGCCGACGCCATCAGGGTGGCCAGCGAGCTCGGCGCCTTCGCCGACGTCACCGGGTTCACCGAGCCCTACTCCGACGCGCTGGCGCGCCAGCACGTGATGGCCTTCGGGGCCCCGTACATGTCGCGGCAGTGGTTCGTCGACCGCCGCCCCTACGCGTGGAGCGCCCTCACCGACTGCTCGCTCGTGGCGCAGAGCAACGGCGACTGGCTGAACAAGCGGGTCCTGGGCAAGCCCGCGGCCTACGCCGGCGGCGACCTGGCCGGCAAGCCGCGCAAGCTGGGCATCGTGGTGCCCGACAACCCCCAGTACCAGCAGTGCCTGCACGACAGCCTCGACCTGCTCCACAGCGCCGGCAACGACGCGGTGACGGTCAACTACTCGCTCGACCTCGCCAGCCTCTCCAACCAGGCGGCGAGCATCGTCGCCAAGCTCAAGGCCGCAGGGGTGACGTCCGTCGCCTGCGCCACCGATCCGCTCCTCCCCGTCTTCCTCACCGCCAAGGCGCACGAGCAGGGCTACTACCCGGAGTGGCTGGTGCAGGGCACCGCCTTCACCGACACCGACGTGGCCGGCCAGCTCTACGACCAGTCCGAGTGGGCGCACGCCTTCGGCACCAGCACCCTCGGCCCCCAGCTGCCCGAGCGCGCCGGCCTCGGCTACAACGCCTACAAGGCGATGCGCGGCGACGAGCCGGCGCACAGCGTCGAGCTCATCTACCACCAGCTCTCCATGATCGCGATCGGGGTGCAGCTCGCCGGCCCCGGCCTCACCCCCGCGAGCTTCGAGCGGGGGATGTTCTCGTACCCGGGCGGCACCGGCGAGGCGGGGACCTGGGGCTTCGGCCCGGGACACTACACCCCCACCCAGGACTTCAAGGAGATCTGGTGGGACGCCGCGCGGGAGTCCCCGTACAACAGCAAGCCGGGCACGTACGCCACCGGCGGGACGCGCTATCGACTGGGGCAGGTGCCGGCGGGCGACCCTCCCGTGTTCCGGTGAGCGGCCGCCGCGTCGCGGCCGCCACCGCCGCCCTCGCCGCTGCCGCGGTGCTGGTGGCGACGCAGCTGGCGCCGGACCGGGTGCCGCTGGGCATCGTCCTCCAGGGCGCCATCCTCGGCACCGGCACCGGCCTGCTCGCCGTCGGCCTGGTGCTCACCTACCGCGCCACCCGGGCGATCAACTTCGCCTACGGCGCCATCGGCGGGGTGGGGGCGGCGCTGGCGGTGGGGCTGCACCTCGGCCACGGGCTGCCCTGGCTGCTGGCGGTGCCGCTCGCCGTGGCGGTCGGCGTCGCCGTCGGCGGGGCGGTCGAGCGGCTGGTGATCCGCCGCTTCCGCGACGCGCCCCGGCTGGTGCTCACCGTGGCCACCATCGGCCTCGCCCAGCTGCTCGGCGGCGTCGAGTTGCTCATCCCCCAGCTGCTCGGCACCAACTCGCTGGTGGGCGGCTTCGAGACCCCGCTCAACCGCCTCCAGCTCGCCGTCGACCCCATCATCCTCACCGGCAACGACCTGCTCATCCTCGCCGTGGTGCCGGTGGTGCTGGCGGCGCTCTGCTGGTTCCTGCTCCGCACCGAGGCGGGCATGGCGATCCGGGGCATCGCCGAGAACGCCGATCGCGCCCGCCTCCTGGGCATCCCCGTGGGCCGGCTGTCGCTGCTGGTCTGGCTGGTCGCCGGCGGCCTCGCGGCACTCACCGCCACCCTGACAGCGCCGGGGCAGGGGCTGACCATCGACGCCGCCGCGGGCGCCACCCTGCTGCTGCCCGCGCTCGCCGCGGCCGTCGTCGCCGACCTCGAGTCGCTGCCCGCGGCCTTCGCCGTCGGGGTCGGGCTCGGCGTCGTCGACCAGGTGGTGCGCTGGAACGTCGACAAGCAGGCCACCGAGACGGTGGTCTTCCTGGCGGTGATCATGGTGGCGCTGCTGGTCCGCCACCGCCGCACCAGCCGGGTCGACGCCGACCTCTCGAGCTGGTCGATCACCTCCGGCGCGCGTCCCGTCGCCGCAGCGCTGCGCAGGCTGCCGGAGGTGCGCCTCGCGCGGGCGCTGACGCTGGCGGCGGTGGCCGCGGCGGCGCTGCTGCTGCCCGCGCTGGCGACGCCGAGCCAGCTCGACCAGGCGAGCATCTGGCTGGTCTACGGCCTGGTCGCGATCTCGCTGGTGGTGCTCACCGGCTGGGGCGGCACCGTGAGCCTGGGACAGATGGGCATCGTCGGCGTGGGCGCGCTGGTCGCCGGCAATCTCATCAGCCGCTGGAACGTCGACCTCTTCCTCGCGCTGACCGGCGGCGCGATTGCGGGCGGCCTGGTGGCGCTGCTCGTGGGCCTGCCCGCGCTGCGGGTGCGCGGGCTCTTCCTCGCGGTCACCACCCTCGCCTTCGCGGTGGCGGTCGACTCCTTCTTCCTCAATCCCGCCAACTTCCGCACCCTGATGTTCGCGGACTTCGAGCGCCCGGTGCTCTGGCAGCGCTTCGACCTGCGCAGCGAGCGCGCCCTGTACCTGGTCTGCCTGGGGGTGCTGGTGCTCACCGTGCTGCTGGTGCAGGGCCTGCGCCGGGCGCGCAGCGGCCGGGCGCTGATCGCGGTGCGCGACAACCAGCGCGCCGCCGCGGCGATCGCGGTGCCCACGGTGCGCACCCGGCTGACCGGGTTCGTGGTCGCGGGGGTCATCGCCGGGGTGGCCGGCGCGCTCCACGCCACGGTGCTGCGCAGCATCGGCTTTCACACCTACGAGACCTCGCTCAGCCTGCTGGTCTTCTCCATGGCTGTGATCGGCGGTCTCGGGTCCATCGGCGGCGCGCTCAGCGGGGTGGCCCTGGTCGAGCTCTCCGGCTTCCTGTTCCCCAGGCTGCAGCTGATCATCACCGGCGCCGGCATGCTCGTCGTGCTGCTGGTGATCCCCGGTGGCCTGGCCGAGGCGGCCGAGCGCACTCGCGACCGCGCACTCG
>JAQBPI010000116.1 GCA_028287605.1 Chloroflexota bacterium | reverse complement strand
GCTGCTGCTCGCCGGCGTCGCCGGCCGGCTGGCCTTCGGTGGAGCGGGCTTCGGCGGCGACGCCGCCACCGTGCTCTGGGACGGCCTGCCGGTGGGGGCCGGACTGCTCGTCGCCGCCCTGGTGGTCGCCGTCCCGGCGATGCGCGACGCCCGCCGCCTCACCGTGACCGGGGCCCGCCGCGTCGAGGGCCGCCGCGACCGCCCCCTGTGGGTCCCGGCGACGCTGGGCACGATCCTCCTGGGCGTGGCCGTGGCCACCTGGCTGGTCACCAGCCGGCAGGGGTACACCCTGGTGCTCGCCCCCGAGGGGGTGCCGAGCATCTCCGTCGACTACCTCGCCCTCGCCGGCCCCGCCAGCCTCTGGGTGGCGACCGCGCTCCTCACCTGGAGCCTCGCCGAGCTGCTGCTGCGCCGCGGCCGCGGCCTCCTCACCCGCGCGGTGCGCCCGCTCGCCGGCCCGCTCGCCTCGAGCGTCTCCGCGTCGCTGAGCCGTCAGCGCCGCCTGCTCGCCCCCGGGCTGGTGCTGGTCGGCCTGACCGCCGCGTTCGCCGCCTCCACCTCGGTCTTCAACGCGACCTACGCGCAGCAGGCGGAGGTCGACGCCCGGCTCACCAATGGCGCCGACGTCACCGTCACCGAGCCGCCCGGCGCCCCCGCCTCGACCGGCACCGCGGCGCGGCTCGCCGCCCTCGACGGGGTGCGCGCGGTCGAGCCCCTGGTGCACCGGTTCGCGTACGTGGGCGCCGACCTCCAGGACATCTTCGGGGTCCGCCCGGGGACGATCACCGCCGCCGCCAGCCTCCAGGACGCCTACTTCACGGGAGCGACCGCGGCGCAGCTGATGGGACGGCTCGCCGCCCAGCAGGACGCCATCCTGGTCAGCGCCGAGACGGTGAGGGACTTCCAGCTCCAGCCCGGCGACCACCTCACCCTGCGCCTCCAGGACCGGCGCAGCCAGGCGCTGGTCCCGGTCACCTTCCGCTACGCGGGCATCGCCTCCGAGTTCCCCACCGCGCCGCGGGACAGCTTCCTCGTCGCCAACGCCGCCTACATCGGGGCGATGACCGGCGATCCCTCCGCCTCCACCTACCTGGTCGACACCGCGGGCACCGCGCCCACAGGGGTGGCCGCGGCGGCGCGCCGTGCGCTGGGGGTGGGCCCGGTGGTCACGGACATCGCCACCACCCGGCGCGTGGTCGGGTCCAGCCTCACCGCCGTCGACCTCGGCGGCCTCACCCGAGTCGAGCTCGCCTTCGCGCTGGTCTTCGGCGCCGCCTCGACCGGGCTGCTGCTCGCCCTCGGCGTGGTGGAGCGGCGGCGCACCTTCGCCCTCGCCGCCGCCCTGGGCGCGCGCCCGCGGCAGCTCGCCGCCTTCCTCTGGGCGGAGGCGGTCGTCGTCGTCGCCGGTGGCCTGGCCGCCGGGGCGCTGGCCGGGTGGGCGCTCTCGGAGATGCTGGTGGCGGTGCTCTCCGGGGTCTTCGACCCGCCGCCGGCGGCGCTGCGGGTGCCCGCCGCCTACCTGGGATCGGCGGCGGCGGTGGCGGTGCTCGCCGTGGCCGCGGTGGTGCTGGTGTTCAGCCGCCGGCTGACCCGGCTCACCGGGGCGATGCTCCGCGAGCTCTAGGCTTGCGGGGTGAGCCTGCTCAACGCCGTCCACGGCTGGTCCGCGCTGATCGTCCTGTGCAGCCTCATCTTCGTCGAGGAGGCGGGGGTGCCCCTGCCGATGGCGCCCGGCGACCTGGTGCTGGTCGCCGCCGGGGTGCTCATCTCCACCCGCGGGCTCGACCCGGTGCTCTTCCTCCCCCTCGCCTTCCTCGCCTCGCTGACCGGCGCCACGGTCGGCTACACCTGGGCCCGTGCCATCGGCGCTCGCGCGCTCTGGGCGCTGGCCGAGCGGCTGCGCGCCGGCAGGCACCTCGAGAGGGCCTCCGAGCGGCTGCGCAACGCCGGTCCGTGGACCATCCTCGTCGCCCGCCTCATCCCCGGCCTGCGCATCAACACCACCCTGGTCGCGGGCGCGCTCCAGGTGCCGCGCCGCACCTTCCTCGCCGGCCTGATCCCCTCGATCATCATCTGGGAGACGGTGTTCGTCGGCCTCGGCACCGCCGTGGGCACCCCCGTCGAGCACTACCTCGGCCGCCTCGAGCACCTGATGCTGCGCGGCGCGGTGTTCATCCTCATCGGCCTGGCCGGCTACCTCGCGGTGCGCCACATCCCCATCCCCGGCGGGCCGGGGGAGGAGGCGCCGCCGCCGCGCCGCTTCCACGCGGTCCGCCTGGCGCTCGCCGTGGTCGTCGACCTCGCCGCGATCGCGCTCATCGTCAGCGGGCTGGACACCATCGTCGACGCGTTCCTCGGCCCCGGACGGCGGGTGAACGACTCGGTGCTGCTCAGCGTGCAGGTGGCGGTGTCGGTCGCCGTCTACCTCGCCCTCTCGCGCACCCTGAGCCGCACCACGCTCGGCGAGGCGCTCTTCCGGGTCACCTACCGGGCCCGGCACGCCCGGCGGCTCAGGACCGGGTAGCCCGGCCGGCTCAGAGCAGCGAGCGCACCGCCTGGACCAGCGCGTCCGGCGCCTCGAAGGGGATGAAGTGCCCCACCCCCGGCAGGACCCGCAGCCGGTGGTCGGCGAGGGTGCGCTCCAGCCCCTCCGCCCAGTCGGGTGGGAAGAGCGGGTCGCGCTCGCCCCAGAGCACCTCGGTGGGGTGCGGCAGCGGCGGCGGGGCGGGTGCCGGCTCCGCCGCCGCCCGGCGCGCCGTCTCCAGGGTGCCCGCGCCCGACCGGTACCAGTTGAGGCTGGCGTCGAACGCGCCCGGCACCGCGTAGGCGTCGACGACGGCGGCGAGCTCGGCGGGGCGCACCGTCTCCTGGAGGCCGGTCCAGTGCCGGTAGAAGTGCCCGAGGTAGGTCTCGACCGAGGCGCGGTCGCGCCCGGCCAGCTCCACCGCCAGGGGGAGGCGGTGGAAGTCCTGGTACCAGAACTCCCGCTGGTGGACGGGCAGGAGCGCGCGGGCGCCCGAGCCCGGGTGCAGCGGGGCGCCGAGCACCAGGCCGCGGACGCGCCCGGGGGCGAGGCGGGCCACCGTCTGGGCGACCGCGGAGCCGACGTCGTAGCCGGCGAGGACGGCACGGTCGAGCTCGAGGGCGTCCATGAGGTCGAGCACCATCCGCGCCTGGGCCTCGCGCCCGTATCCGGTCTCGGGGGGCAGGTCGGGCGCGTCGGAGGCGCCGAAGCCGCGCAGGTCGGGAGCGACCACGTCGACCTCGGCGCCGAGTGTGGGAATGACGCGTCGGTGGTCGTACCAGAGGCCGGGCCAGCCGTGGAGCAGCACCACCGGGGCACCGCCGCCGAGGCGGACGTAGTGCACCCGGTGGCCCTGGCGGTCCGAGCAGAGCCCGTGACCCCAGGCCGGGTCGTTCGGGGGCAGGTCGAGAAAAGCGTCGTGGCCCATGCGGTGGTGGGATGGGGGTCTAGTTCGGCTCCTCGGGATGTGTCCCCGAGGGGGCGGCGACCTGGCTCTCAGGGGGTCCCGAGGAGGCCGCCGCCCGGGAGGGTTTGGTGCTGCCGTTGGTGGGCGGGGTGGTCTCGTCCCCGCGGATGGGGTGATGCTGATACCGCTCACCCTGGTTGCGCACGATCGGCCCGATGACGAGCACGGCGCCGGCGCCGAAGACGATGGCGAAGGGTCCGATGAGCGCGAGCATCTCCCAGATGCTCTGCGCCATGCTGTGCGCGAGGATCGCTCGCGCGACGATCTCCTGCATCACGTTCTCCGACGATCCGGCGGCCGTGTCATGTCATGTCCCGTCAGGTGGACGTGGGGTTGAGCGAGGTGTTGATGGTGTCGAAGTTCCGGTTCCCGTCCGCATCGGTGAGCTCGAGCACGCCGGCGACGACGTACTGCGCCTGGCCGAGTGGGAGCAGCTCCTGCTTCCGCAGCACATCGCCGGGGAGGCTGATGGTGACCTTCCCGGTCTGGCCGGGCTCGATGGTGCCCTCCGGGCTCACCTTCATCTGGTACTCGTAGTCGCCGTGCGGCAGCCCGGCGATCGGGTTGAGGAAGGTCAGGTTCCCGGTCCTGAAGGCGCTGACGGTGACCGGGCTCTTCGCGGTGTTGGTCACCGTGGTCTCGATCTTCAGCGTGTCGCTGGCCGTGTCGTAGATGGCGTCGGTGGCCTGCGCGGTGGCCAGCTGCGCCTGCACCGGCGGCGCCGGCGGCTTCACCCACTGCACCTGCAGCGGGATGTTCCCCGAGTAGTGGCTCGAGGCCCAGAGGAAGCCGACCCCCGTCAGTACCACGGCGGCACCGGTGATGTACGCCATGTGGCGATGGTCGCGGCGGGTGATGATGCCCACCGCGGGGCCGCCATCCTGGTTGAGGGGCAGCTCGTTGGCGACCCGCAGCCGGGTGATGGTGCGCTTGACCCCGCCCGGCACCGTCCAGTAGAGCAACCACCACATCCCCAGCACCAGGGTGATCGCCGAAAATCCGAGGACGAGCCAGGTGCCGTAGCTCTCGACGTCGATGCTCTTGCCGTTGAGCAGGGTGATCGGGAAGCTGAACCCGGACGGGCTGGAGTTGATGTTGACGTACTGGCCGGGGCCGATGAGCGTGCCCGACTCCTTGACCGCGAGCGCCGGGTGGACGTGCCAGTTCCCCGGGTCACGCGCCCGCAGGGTCATGGAGAAGTTGTAGACGCTCCCCTTGCTGCAGAAGAACGACTGGGGCGACTCCATGCCGTTGATCTTGCGGTCGACCAGGACGAACCGCGCGCCCGGCTCCACCACCGTGAGGTAGCAGATCTCGGGGTTGCCGTTGCTCATGTTCGACGGCCAGGTCTCCAGCAGCTTGGTGGTGCCGGAGATGACCATGTTGTCGTTCTGGGTGAGGTCGGACCTGGAGAACCTGACGTCCCACCAGCCGACCGCCTCCATGCGGACGAAGCCCTCCTGGGCGATCTCGCCGTGGGCGGACACCGAGGTGGTGCGCAGCCCGGTCATCGCCGCCGCTCCGAGGAGGGCGACGAGGGCCGTGAGGATGAATCGTCTCATCGCTGCTCTCCCCTCCTCAGTACTGCTTGAGGTATTTCAGGATCGGCCACACCGCCAGCCGTCTCCCCAGGAACTGCCCCACCCAGTAGCCGAAGACACAGAGGGTGGTGCCGAACGCGAGTGAGACGTACTGGGTCTCCTGGAGGAAGGTGCGGAGCGAGCCGTGCTCGATGACGCGGAGATACTCAGGGGTCTGCGCCCGGATGTAGCCGATGCCCTGGACGTCGGCCACGGTCAGGGTGTGCCCCATGAACCGGGTGGGCTGGAGATAGGGCAGCTGCATGATGTAGTTGGACATCCAGAAGCCCATGGTCCAGACCGCGGAGCCGATCAGCGAGGTGAGGATGAAGCTCCGCGACTTCAGCAGCACGTAGTCGGTGAGGATGCCGGCGGGGATCCAGGTCGCCGACCAGACGAAGTTGATCGGCATGTTGATGAAGTACTTCCACTGCAGCAGCCGGCCGATCCAGGTGCAGAAGAAGAGGCAGACCGCCGTGTAGGTGGCCCCGGTGGGGAACCTCCACGCTCTCCACTGGATGTACTGCAGGGCCGAGGGGATGATGATGGTGGCGAACGGGGTGATCGTCATCCACCACTGACGGTCCTTCCAGTCGGTCCAGAAGTCCCAGTCACCGGCGAAGAGCAGGTGGGTGATGTTCGCGGCGGCGCCGACCACGAAGCCGGCGGTCACCCAGAACATCAGGTCCCACTTGCGGTCGATGAACTTGTACCTGCGCTCGGCGAGCTCCCGGATCCGCAGCGCCTCGAGGTCGATGGTCGCGGTTGCCATCGGTCAGCTCCCGCCTCGGACCGGCGCGGTGGTGGACGGCGCCGCCGCGGGGACGGTGTCGCGCGCGTCCGCCGCCTCCTCGTCCTCGATGGTGTAGAGACGCAGGATGGTCTCGCCCCAGAGGGCGAAGATGCCGCTGGCGAGCCAGCCGTAGAGCACGAACGGCCAGTGGAACCAGACGGCGAAGAACTCCTCGGCGCCGGCGTTGCCCAGGTTGACGCTGTGGCCCCACTCGTTCATCGCCACCTGCGCCACCTCGGTCACGGTCGCGGAGATCAGCAGGAAGAACGACCAGGGAAAGCCCTTGTCGGGGCCGTAGATCGCGGGCAGCCGGGTGCGGCCGTAGAGGTAGGTGCCGACCGCGAGGGTCACCCCGAGCGGGAAGAACAGGTAGAACATCGGGATGTGGGAGACGGTGAACGCCGTGTCCCGCACCAGGGTCTGGTGGAAGGCGCCGTCCTGGTTGGGCCAGAAGCTCGCCTCGATGTAGAGGTTGACGCTGGTGGCGCCGACCAGACTCCAGAAGACGGCGATGCGGCGCACCTCCTCACGGCGGCTGAAGCGCTGGGGTAGGCTCTTCGCCGACTGCAGGATCCATCTCCACCACACCACGGTGAAGATGCCGACCCCCAGCAGGAAGGCGACGACCAGCATTCGCCACATCCAGAAGAACTGGGTGGTCGAGGAGTCGAGGCCCCAGGGGAAGACGGCGAACGCCTGGTACACGCGGATGGCGATGGCGAGGCCCAGCAGGATCAGGGGCGCGAAGATGCCCCATTTCCAGCCTCCCATCCAGTCGGTCGGGCCCTTCCCCGGGATGTCGGGCGGATCGTAGACAGCGGGTGTGGCGCGCTCCGGCGCCCGTTGCTGCCCGGCGGGTGGTGCCAGTTGCTCGGTCACGTCTGCATCTCCAAGTACCTCTCCTCCATGAGGCGTCGATCGCCCCCCTGTGCCGTCTCCATGCTCACGGCATCGCCGTGCTGTACTCGGTGGACCCGGTCCGCGCTGACGAGGCGGCGCCGCTCGCCACCGGCAGGAGCACGCCGCGGCCGGCGATGCGGCCGTGGTCGAGGTCGTCGACGGCGGTGCCGATGTCGTCGAGGGCGTAGCGCTGCGTGTGCAGCGTCACCCTGCCCTGGGCCTGGAGGACCATCAGCTCGGACAGCTCGGTGTAGTTGCCCACCAGGCTGCCGACCACCGCGATCTCCGAGAAGATCACGTCGATGGTGGGAATGTCGATGCGCCCGCCGTAGCCGATCACGATGGTGGTGCCGCCCTGCCGCAGCATCGCCACCGCGTCCCTCTCGGCGCCGCGCTCGCCCACGAAGTCGAGGACGACGTGGGCGCCGCCGCCGGTCAGGTCGTGGACCGCCTGCACCGCGTCCGCCCCTACGGCGCCGACCACCTCGTCGGCGCCCAGCTCGCGTGCCAGGGCCTGGGCGGTGGGGGAGGGATCGACCGCGATGACGCTGGCGGCGCAGAGGTTCTGGACGCACTGCATGGCGATGTGGCCCAGGCCGCCCACGCCGATGACCACCGCCCAGTTGCCGGGGCGCAGCAGCCTGGCCGCCTTCTTGGCGGCCCGGAACGCGGTGATGCCGGCGTCGGCGTAGGGGGCGACGTCGATCGGGTCGACGCCCTCGGCGAGCCGGATCAGGGCGCGGTCGGAGGTCCGCAGGTACTCGGCGAAGCCGCCCTCGGCGTTGATCCCCGGGAAGCTGCCACTGGCGCAGTACATGTCCTCGCCGCGGCGGCAGGCCTCGCAGTAGCCGCAGGTGATCAGCGGGTGGACGATCACCGGGTCGCCCTCGCGGACGCTGGTGACCGCGTCGCCCACCGCCTCCACCCACCCGGCGTTCTCGTGCCCGAGCGTGTAGGGCAGCGCGACCTCGACCTTGTTCTGCCAGATGCCCTCGATGATGTGGAGGTCGGTGCGGCACAGCCCGGCGCCGCCGACCCGCACGATGACGTCGTGGTGCCCGCGGATCTCCGGCGGTGCCACCTCGTCGACCTGGAGTGGCTGGTTGTAGGCGTGGAGCCGGGCCGCCCTCATACCGTGGTCTCCTCGTGTCGGGGGTAGCGGGTGGCATGGAGGCCTCCGCACAGGCTGCCGTTGGCCTCCATGCACACCCTTGTCATGCGGGCACGCGTGAGATACGAGTCGAGCCGCTCCACCGCGATGGGCTGGCCGTTGGGGTGGACCGCGACCGGCGCCTCCGCCGCGGTGGAGATGCCGAGCCGCACCCGCCGCTCCAGGTACGCCCCGGTCTCGGGATCGGCGGTGTCGAGGTCGCCGACCCGCAGCGCGCACACGTCGCCGTCGGAGCGTCCCTCGGCCAGCAGCCGGTGGAGCAGCACCTCCTGGCGGGCGGTGAAGGCCTTCACCCAGAAGAAGCGCCGCAGCGCGTCGAGCCCGGCGCCGTCGGTCTGCTCGGGAAAGGTGTCGTCGAAGGAGCGCCCCGCGTTGACGCTGGCGGTCACCTCGTCGGCGACGAAGTGGTCGACGAGACGGACGGTCACCGAGCGCACGCCGGGCACCGCCGCCACCGCGTCGCGCGCGTCCGCGGCCATCAGGTAGGCGAAGTTCGCCGCGCACCAGAAGGTCGGCAGCCGCAGCTCCACCAGCGCCCTGCCGGCGTCGTCGACCGCCGCCCGGGCGAAGCCGAGCTCGACCACCGACCGGTCGAGCTCGGGGTCGGTGACGGCGTCGAGGGCCCCGGTGACACGCGCGGTCAGTTCGGAGGCCACGCCCCCGGCCCTCACACCGCCGCCGGGGCAGGCGCCGCGCCGATCTGCAGCTCCGCCGGGACCTCCAGGTCGTACAGCTTCGCCGCGTTGAGGCCGAGGATCTTCCGCTTCGCATCGGTGGTGAGGTCGACCCCCTTCTGCTCCCTGATGTCGTCGGGCAGCTGGAAGTCGACGAACTTCTCGATGAGCCACCGGGGGCTCCAGAGCGCGTAGTCGGAGGCGAAGGTGAGCCGGTCCTCCCCCACCCACCAGAGCAGCTCGCTGAGCACCTCGGCGAAGTAGCGCGGCCGGGCGTGGACGAAGGGCATGAGCACGGCGAGGCCGCCGTAGACGTTGGACTCCTGGGTGGCGATCCAGCAGAAGTCGTCGACCCGGGGCATGCCGCAGTGCTCGACGATGAAGCGCAGGCTGTCGCGGTACTCGGTGGCGACGTCGTCGACGTCGGCGACGTCGAAGGCGTCCTTGTTCAGCGGCCAGATGGTCGGGCCCTTGTGGACGTGGATGTTGACGATGCCCAGCTCGGCGCACTTGTCGAGGTAGCGGCGCGCCATCGGGTCGGTGAGCTTCCACCCCTTGGACGAGCCCCTCCACTCCGCGGTGTAGAGCTTCACCCCCTTGAGCCCGTAGCGGGCCGCCTCCTCCTCGAGCTTCCGGAGCCCGGCCTCCTCGTCGCGGGGGTCCCAGCAGGAGTTGAGGATGAACCTGTCCGGATGGCGCTCCTTCATGTAGGCGTCGCGCTCGGTGGTGTTGAACCCATTGGTGTAGAAGTCGGTGAGAGCGGTGGGCAGGAAGATCGCCTTGTCCACGTACCCGTCCACGAACAGGTCCTGGATCATCCGCTCCTCGGGATACTGCTGGTACAGCTCGAACGGCCACACGTAGTCGGCGGGGCTGAGGTTGCGGTGGTAGTCGTAGAAGCACCGGATCCAGCCGTCGGCGTGCTTCTCATCGCGATAGTTGGCGTTGCTCGCGTCCCACCAGTGCACGTGGCCGTCAACGACGTAGTACGTGGTGCCGTCCGGGGCTGTGTACATCTCCGCTCGTCCTCGTGGTCGGTGGACGGCCCCCTCCTCTCAGCGCACGGGTGGCCGTGCCCGGAGGTGTACCGGCCCCCCGGTTCCCCCGCCAGAGTCGCGAGTTCAGATGGTGAGCAGGCGGGCGGGACGGCGACGCCCGGCGGCGGCGCGGCGGCGGGCGGCGAACTGCGCGCCGGGTGCGGGGTCGTTCAGATGGTGAGCCGCGGGAGGGCTTCCCCGGCCACCGGCGAGCGCGTACGCTGGCCGCGAGGTACCGGTGCGCCGAGGAGGTCGAGGATGGAAACGCTGCTGCAGGTGGTGGTCTCCATCGGCATGTACGTGATCATCTTCACGGTGATCGGCCTGGTCTTCTACGCCGTGGACAAGCGCGTGAAGGCATGGCTTGGCCGTCCTCCGGTGTGCCGCACCTGCCGGGTGGAGATCGCCGCCGAGGCCGCCGCCGCGGGCGGCGGCCGGTGCCCCGCGTGCGTGCGGAAGAGGGCCCGGCCCGCGCATCGGTGAGAGGCGCGGCAGTTCTGCCGCCGGTCGAGATTCGCGTGAGGCCGCTCTGCCGCCGGTCGAGATGCCCGGCAGTTCTGCCACCGGTGGAGATGCCCGGCAGTTCTGCCGCCGGTCGAGATTCGCGGGGGGCCGCTCTGCCGCCGGTTTTGACTCGGGGGGGACTGCGTCCCCCCCGTCTAGTCGCAAGACATAGTGCGCTGGCGCGCCCGTTGCCGGCTCCTGCCCCCCCTCGCCGGCACTCGCCGGCGGCGCTCGCTTCGCGATCGCAATTTGCGCAGCCATCGGCCGAGCTACCAAGCGAGCAACGCGAGCGTTGCTCTTGGAAAACCCCACGATCCGCGGAGAGGGCGGCGCAGCGAGGCGCCGCCTGGTCGCGCGTGATGCCCATGCGGGGGTTCAAGCACCCACCCGTGAAGCCGCTCGGGGGGTCCGGTGTGAGCAACGCGCAGCGTTGCTCGTGGTCCCTCTACCGGTGGCCCCGTCACGCTGAGCGCGCGAAGCGCGCGTCGCCGGCGAGTGCCGGCGTGGAGGGGGGTATGCCACGGCATCGGGCGCGCCAGCGCACGATGTCTTTGGCATGAGCGGGGGGAGGCGTAGCCTCCCCCCGGTAAAAACACCGTGGAGAA
>JAQBPI010000090.1 GCA_028287605.1 Chloroflexota bacterium | reverse complement strand
GCGCCGCTCGGTGGCGAAGAGCAGGACGCGCTCCGCCTGGCAGCCGGCCAGCTCGTCGATGCCGATCCGCTCGATGCCGGCGCAGAGCGCGTCGGGGAAGGCGTACCCGAGCAGCTCGCCGGGCCCGGTCCGCGCCGGGTTGGTGGTCAGGCGGAGCTTCGACCTCTGGATCTCGCGCAGCTCGCGGACGTGGAGGCGGCCGCTGACCGCCGGCTCCCACAGGACCAGGTCCCGGACCGCCGGCACGTCGCGCGTGGCCAGCGCCGCGAGCGCGGCCCCGAGCCGGAAGCCGACCATCGAGACCCGCCTGGTCTCGGCCAGGTCCTGCAGCTCGCACACCGCCTCGCGGATGTCGGCGCACCATCTCTCCACGCTGGCCTGCTCGGGCTCGCCGGCGGAGTCGCCGCTGCCGAAGTAGTCGAAGCGGAGCACGTGGAAGCCCTCCCGGGCGAGCAGGGAGGCGAGCTTGCGGAATGCCCAGTGGGTGCGGTTGTACTCCTGCACCGCGGGCGGGCAGAGGAGCACCCCGACGTCCCGGCGGAGACGCGACTGGGGCGGATGGTGCACTCCGTAGAGGCGCGTCGCCGTGCTTCCGAAGAAGAGGGGCTGCACCGCGGTGTCAGCCCGCGGACCGGAGCGCGACGTACCGGCCCGGCTCCTCGGGGTTGGGGACGAACCAGGCCGCAACCCCGCCGGCGTCGCGGCCCAGGCGCGCGCCCGGGACCGGCGGGCGCCGGGCGTCGAGCTGCACCACCGGGCGCGAGCGCCGCGGGAGGAAGCCCGACTCCTGCATCTCGGCGACGCTCTCCCGGTATGCCGCCGCCACCAGCTCGATGTCGGCGGCCGAGTGCGCGGTGGTGAAGAAGCACGGGAACCCGTCGAGGAGGTGCACGCCGCGGTCGCGCAGCAGCGTGAAGAGCAGGTCGCCGTAGGGGTGGTCGCCGAGGAAGGCCGTCCTCCAGAGCGAGCCGAAGTGCCGGATCTCGATCGGCGCCCCGGTCTGCCGCAGATGGGCGTTGAGGGCTCCGGCGAACTCCGCGGTGGCCCGGTTGAGCCGCCGCTGCATCTCGGGCCCCTCGCGTCGCAGGTGCTCGAGCACGGCGTGGGCGGCGGCGAGGGCGAGCGGATGGCGGACGAAGGTGCCGGCGAAGTAGGTGACCCCCACCGTCGGCGTGGACCCGTCGCCGTACTGCCAGTGGCCGCCGTCGAGCGCGTCCATCCACTCCGGCGTCCCGGCGATGATGCCGATGGGGAAGCCGCCGCCCACCGCCTTGCCGTAGGTGGCGATGTCGCCCCGCACCTCGAAGTGCTCCTGCGCGCCGCCGGGCGCGGTGCGGAACCCGGTCACCATCTCGTCGAAGACGTAGGCGATCCCCGCCTCCCGGGTGAGCTGCCGCAGGTCGTGGAGGAAGGCGCGCGGCTGGAGCTCGGGGCGCCGGCTCTGCACCGGCTCCACCACCACCGCCGCCAGCTCGGACGCCCGCGACCGGAGGATCTCCAGCGACTCGGGCGCGCCGTACTCGAGCACCAGGATGTTGTCGGCGGCCGAGGGCAGGATGCCGGGGGCCGCCGGCACCGCCCGGTGCCGCCTGGTGCCGCGGACCACCACCTCGTCGAAGATGCCGTGGTACGAGCCGGAGAAGATGGCGACGAGCGAGCGCCCGGTGACCGTGCGCGCGATGCGCAGCGCGCCGAGCACCGCCTCGGAGCCGGTGTTGCAGAACCCCGCCCGCTCGAAGCCGGTCAGCTCGCACACCAGCCTGGCGACCTCGCCGGCGAGGGGGTGCATCGGGCCGATCTCGTAGCCGCGGGCGAGCTGGGCGCTGACCGCGTCGGTGACGAACCGCGGCTGCCAGCCGAGCAGGCTGGCGCCGAACCCGTTGAGCACGTCGACGTACTCGTTGCCGTCGACGTCCCAGAGCCGCGAGCCCGACGAGCGCTCGACCGTGATCTGGTACACCAGCTCCTTGAGGGCGGGACGGAAGCCGCTGACGGTGCGCGGGTCCGCCAGGTGGGCGCGGTGCTCCGCGGCGAGCCGCTTCGAGGTCCGGGTGCGCGCCGTGTAGCGGCGGATCAGGGCGTCGAGACGGGTCCGCTGCAGCGGGGTCAGCTCGGCGGAGGAGCCGTGGATGCGGGCGATGGCGCCGAAGGGCTTCTCCGGGTCGTAGGCCACCAGGCCGTTCGACGGCCTCGGCGCGGCCGGCGCCACCGGCTCCGCCGCCGATGCCACCGATGCCACGGGCTCCGCGGCCGGCGGCGGATCGCCCCCGGCCGGGGGTGCCACGGACGGCGCCTCGGTCTCGAGGTGCCGGGCCAGGGCCGCCAGGCTGGGATGGTTCTCCATGAGCTGGCGGAAGCTGAGGCGGACGCCGAAACGCCGCCGCAGCTGGAGCGCGACCTGGGTGAGCGACAGCGAGTCCAGGCCCAGCTCCAGGAAGGTCTGCTCGCTGTCGAGGCCGGCGAGCTCGAGCCCGGTCACCGACTCGACGAGCTCCCGCAGGGCGTCGATCCGCGCCGTGCCCGGCGACGGGACGGCGCCCGCCTCGTCGGGGCGGGCGGCCTGCGGGGGGGCCTCG
>JAQBPI010000043.1 GCA_028287605.1 Chloroflexota bacterium | reverse complement strand
CGCCAGCGGCGGCGTCGGCGACCCCGCCCGGCGCGCCGACGCCGTGGCCGCGGTGCGCGAGGCCATCGCCGTGGCGGGGGAGGGGGCGTGATGGGCAAGCGCAAGTTCTCGCTGCTGCGGCGGCGCGAGGAGTTCCACAGCCACTACACCGCCATCGACATCGGCACCGAGGTGGTGAAGGCGCTGGTGGTGAAGCGCGAGGAGGAGCGGGGCATCGTCATCGGCGTCGGCAAGGTGCGCCAGTCGCTCACCGACATGCAGGCGGGCGCGGTTTCCGACATCCAGGCGGTGATCGACAACGTCGACCGCGCCCTGACCGAGGCCGAGGACATGTGCCAGCTGGTGCCCGGCCAGGCGGTGATCGGCATCGCCGGCGAGCAGATCAAGGGCTTCAGCACCTCGGTGAGCGTGCCCCGGGCGCAGTCGCAGACGCGCATCACCCAGGCCGAGGTGGCCCAGAGCCTGCAGATGGTGCAGCGTCGCGCGCTGCGCGAGGCGGTGCGCCAGATGTCGCAGGAGATGGGCGTGCCCGAGGTCAATGTCAAGCTGGTGCACAGCGCCATCACCAGCATTCGCGTCGACGGCTACCCGGTGAGCAACCCCCTCAACTTCCAGGGGCGCGCCCTCGACATCACGATCTTCAACACGTTCGCGCCGCTCACCCACATCGGCGCCCTGCAGACCATCGCCCAGGAGCTCGACCTCGAGCTGGTGGCCACCGTCGCCGAGCCCTACGCGATGGCGCGCGGCTGCGCCAACGACGAGGTCTACGAGCTCGGCGGCATCTTCGTGGACGTCGGCGGCGGCACCACCGACGTCGCCCTGGTGCGCAACGGCGGCATCGAGGGAACCCGCATGTTCGCGCTCGGCGGCCGCGCCTTCACCCGCCGGGTCGCCGGCGAGCTGGGCATGTCGCTGGAGCAGGCCGAGCAGTTCAAGCTCGCCCACGGCGCCGGCACCCTCACCGCCGACCAGCGCAAGCTCGCCCACGACGCCGTCAACCCCAACGCCGAGGTGCTCGCCCAGGGCGTCGCGCTGGCGCTCGAGGAGATGGCCAACGGCGAGACCCTGCCCCCGGCGATCTACCTCGCCGGTGGCGGCGCCGCGCTCCCCGAGGTGGCCGACCAGCTCAGGGCGCTCGACTGGACCGAGCACCTGCCCTTCCCCAAGCCCCCGAGCATCGAGGTGCTCCGCCCCGAGGCGGTCAGCGGCGTCTACGACAGCACCGGCCTGCTGACCGGCACCCAGGACATCACCCCGATGGGGCTCGCCTACCACGCCATCCAGCTCGATGACGAGGAGGACCAGCCTCTCGGCGGGGTGATGCGGCGCATCATGCGCGCGATGAAGGTCTGACCATGGCAAAGATGGTGTACGTCGATCCCGAGGAGGAGATCACCGAGCTCGTCGAGCGCATCCGCGCCGCGGGCGACGAGCCCGACCTCGTCTTCATCTTCCCCAGCCAGGCCCGTGTGCTCCTCAGCCCGCTCAATCTGCGGCTGCTGCAGCAGTACAGCCGCTCCAACCTGAAGAGCACCGCGATCGTCAGCGGCGATCCGCGGGTGCAGGGCCTGGCCCGCGAGGCGGGCTTCGCCACCTACGCATCGGTGCAGGCGTACGAGCGCGGCGTCCAGGTGATGCGCTCCGCGACCGACGCCACCGACACCACCGACGGCGGCGCCGGCGACGGGGTGGCGGCCGCCGGCACCGCGGACCTCGCCGCCGACCCGGTCGACGACACCTGGGCCGACACGGTGCCGGCACCCGTCTCCCCCGGGCCGCGGCGCTCGCGGGGCGCGCTGCCGGGAATCCCGCCGGGGACCGACCGGCGCCGGCTGTACATGGTGGCGGGGGCCATCTTCGTCCTCGGCTTCCTGCTGCTCTTCCTGGTGGCGCCCTCGGCGAAGGTGACCATCACCCTGAAGGCCACCCCGGTGGATCTGAGCAAGCAGATCCAGGGCACCAGCGACCCGAGCGCAGCCCAGGGGCCCGACCGGGTGCTCACCAAGGCGGTGACCGACGACGAGAGCCAGCAGTTCGACGCCAAGCCCACCGGGCAGAAGCAGATCCAGGCGGTGGCGGCGACCGGCGGCATCGTCCTCACCACCGACGAACCCTTCCCCTTCTGCGCCAGCAACGGCTTCCCGCGGGGAACCGAGTTCTCCACAGCGGGGGCCAAGCCGGTGAGGTTCGTCGTCAGCCAGGACACCACCAACACGCCCGACGGGCAGTACTGCGTCCCCGCGGCGACCGCCGGGGCCCCGGTGAGCAGCTCGCCGCCGATCCCGGTGACCGCGGAGTCCACGGGCATCTCGGGCAACGTGCCCACCGGGTCGATCACCCAGTGGCTGCCGCCCCCCAGCAGCCCCCCGGGCACCACCACCGGCAACCCGTGCGGGCCCCAGGACCCGGCCAGCGTATCCCAGCGCCGGTGCGACCTCGCCGTCACCAACCCCGCGGCCACCGGGGGCGGCGTCGACGCGCACACCGTCGTGGTGGTCAGCGACCAGGACCTCAAGGGCTTCAACGACCAGGTGGCCCAGCTCAAGCAGCAGCTCAGCGACAAGGCGCGAAAGACCATGCAGGACCGCGCCCAGGGCGACGTCTTCGCCATCGACCCGAGCCAGCAGGGCCTCACCCTCTCGACCGAGGTCGCGCCGCCCGTCCCCAACTCCGGCGACGAGTTCAAGGAGACGGTGATCACCGTCACGGTGCACGGCCGCGCCGCCGCCTACAACCCGGACGACGTCCGCCGCGTCTTCACCACCGATCTGAGCGCGCAGATCCCGCAGGGCGAGACCCTGGTGGAGCAGCGCCTCACCGGCCCAGACATCCAGCAGGCGAGCGACGACGGCACCGTGGTCTTCAGCATCCGCGGCACCGGCTTCAGCCAGCCCATCGTCGACCTGAACAAGCTGAAGGAGACGTTCACCGGCCAGGGCCAGGACGCCGTGGGCCGCAAGGTGCGCTCGGAGTTCGGCGACCAGGCGAGCACCAGCATCTCCCGCGCCATCCCCTTCTTCGTGCTGCCCCTCTTCTCCAGCCGCATCTCCGTCGACGTGCGCGTGGTCGCCGAGGGCTCCTCGTGAGCGCCGCCCTGCCGGGGGTGACGCTGGGGATCGACGCCGGCAGCGTGCGCGTCGGGCTCGCCGCCACCGATCCCACCGCCACCATCGCCAGCCCGGTGGCGACGCTCCGCCGCCGCGATCGCGAGCTCTGGGACCGAGTGCGCGAGGAGGCGCGCGCGCGCGGCGCCGAGCGGGTGGTGGTGGGGCTGCCGCTGCGGCTCGACGGCACCGAGG
>JAQBPI010000036.1 GCA_028287605.1 Chloroflexota bacterium | reverse complement strand
GCGCCCTGGAGGCGGCCGGCGCGGAGGTGCTGGCGCTGCCCGACGCCGGAGGCCGGGTCGACGCCCGCGCGCTCCTCGAGCACCTCGGCGCTCGGGGCTGCATCAGCCTCCTGGTCGAGGGCGGCGCCGAGGTCCACGGTGCCCTCTTCGACGCCGGCGCGGTCGACCGGGTGGTGGCCTTCGTCGCCCCCCGGGTGATCGGCGGGACCGGCTCGCCGGGGGCGGTGGGCGGCCGGGGCGTCGACGAGCTCGCCGCAGCGCTGCCGCTCCGCGAGGTGGAGGTGGGCCGCGCCGGCCCCGACCTCGTGGTCACCGCGTACTGCGACCGATGAGCGCCGGGGAGGGCGCGCCGGCCGGGGTCGAGGTGCGGCTTCTGCCGCCGTCGGCGGGATCGGACGTGGCGCTGGTCGCCGCCCTGACCGAGCTGGTCAACGCCGCCTACGCCCTCGGTGAGGAGGGGATCTGGCGCGACGGCGCCGCCCGGGTCACCGCCGCCCAGATGGCCGGCCTGATCGGCGACGGCGAGATGGCGGTGGCCACCCTCGGCGGGGCGGTGGTGGGCTGCGTCCGGGTCCGGCGGCTCGACGGCCGCACCGGCGAGCTGGGCATGCTCGCGGCCGTGCCCGCGCACTGGGGCTTGGGGGTCGGCCGGCTGCTGATCGGCTACGCGGAGCGGCTGAGCCGCGCCCGCGGCCTCGACACCATGCGGCTGGACCTGCTGATTCCCACCGCCCGGGCCCATCCCCACAAGGAGCGGATGCACGCCTGGTACGCCCGTCTCGGCTACCGGGTGGTGCGCCACGGCGACCTCGGCGACGACCACCCGCAGCTGGTGCCGCTGCTGGCGACCCCCTGCGACCTGCGCATCTACCAGCGGCGGCTGGAGCCGGCTCCGGGTGCCGGTCCGCCGGGGGGAGGAGCCCGCTGAGCCGCCCGGGGCGGTGCGCGGCGTACTGTGTGGAGTGGAATGTTCAGCGGGATCGTCGAGGAGCTGGGCCAGGTGGCCGAGAACGCCATCGAGACGCGGGGCCGCCTGCGCGTCGGCGCCCGCGAGGTGGTGCGCGACGTCACCGTCGGCGACAGCATCGCGGTCAACGGCTGCTGCCTCACCGTGGTCGCCGCGGACACCCACGGCTTCACCGCCGACGTCATGCCGGAGACCGCCCGGCGCACCAACCTGGGCATCCTGGAGGCCGGCGACCCGGTGAACCTGGAGGCCGCCCTCGCCTACGGCGACCGCGTCGGCGGCCACATGGTCACCGGGCACGTCGACGCGGTGGGCACGGTGTGCGAGAGCCGTGAGGAGGCGAACGCCCGCTGGGTCGCGATCGCCGCGCCTCCGCTGGTCATCCGGCGCCTCGTCGACAGGGGATGCGTGGCCGTCGACGGGGTCAGCCTCACCGTCGTCGACGTGCTCGACGACCGGTTCACGGTATCGCTGATCCCCCACACCGTCGCCGTCACCACCGCCCGCCGCTGGCAGGTGGACCGCCTGGTCAACCTCGAGGTCGACCTCATCGCACGCTACGTGGAGCGCAGCCTCGCCGCGCTCGGCACCGTCCGGTCCGCGTAGCCACCACAGGGAGCACCGAGCATCCGATGCCGCTCGACCGCATAGAGGACGCCATCGACGACATCCGCCAGGGGCGCTTCGTGGTCATCGTCGACGACGAGGACCGCGAGAACGAGGGCGACCTGGCGATCGCCGCCGACCGCATCACCCCCGAGCTCATCAACTTCACCCTCACCCATGCCCGCGGGATGATCTGCGTCGCCATGGAGGGGTGGCGGCTCGACGAGCTGGGGCTTGCGGCCATGGTCGACGACAACACCTCGCACCACGCCACCGCGTTCACGGTGAGCGTCGACGGCATCGGCCGCGGGGTCACCACCGGCATCAGCGCCTACGACCGCGCCACCACCATCCGCATGCTCTGCGACGAGCACTCCACCCCCCGCGACTTCGCCCGGCCGGGCCACACCGCGCCGCTGCGCGCCCGTCCCGGGGGGGTGCTGGAGCGCGCCGGCCACACCGAGGCGATGGTCGACCTCTGCAAGCTCGCCGGCCGCTTCCCCGCGGGGATGATCTGCGAGATCCTCAACGAGGACGGCAGCATGGCGCGGCGCAACGACCTCGACGGCTTCGCCGCCCGCCACGGCCTGCGCATGGTCTCCATCGACGAGCTCATCGCCTACCGCCGCCGCACCGAGCGGCTGGTGGTGCGCGGCGCCACCACCCGGCTGCCCACCCCCTCGGGCACCTGGACGGTGCATGGCTACGAGGACCTGATCACCGGCGCGGTGCACGTCGGCATGGTGTTCGGCGACGTCGGCGACGGCCAGCCGGTGCTGGTGCGGGTGCACAGCGAGTGCCTCACCGGCGACGTCTTCGGCTCCGAGCGCTGCGACTGCCAGGCACAGCTCCACAAGGCGATGACGCTGATCGCCGACGAGGGCCGGGGGGTGATCGTCTACCTCCGGCAGGAGGGGAGGGGCATCGGCCTCATCGACAAGCTGCGCGCCTACGCCCTCCAGGACGAGGGCCTCGACACCGTCCAGGCCAACGAGCGGCTGGGGCTGCCCGTGGACAAGCGCGACTACGGCACCGGCGCGCAGATCCTCGCCGACCTCGGCGTGACCAAGCTGCGCACCCTCACCAACAACCCGAGGAAGTACTACGGGCTGGCCGGGTACGGACTCGAGGTGGTCGAGCAGGTCCCGCTGCTGGTCCCTGCCACCGCCCACAACGAGCGCTACCTGCGGGCCAAGCGCGACAAGCTCGGCCACCTGCTCAGCGCCCTGGACCCGGAATCCGGTCCCCCCGTCGGATGAGGCCCTCCGGGCGCGCCGGCGTCCAGACACCCTAGGATCCGGCTGTGAACGTGATCGTCGGCAAGCTCGACGCCACCGGGATGCGCTTCGCGATCGTGGTGGCCCGCTTCAACGACTTCGTCGCCCAGCGCCTGCTGGAGGGCTCGGTCGACGCCTTGGTGCGCCACGGCGCCGCCGCGGACGACCTCACGGTGATCTGGGTGCCGGGGAGCTTCGAGATCCCCCTCGCCGCCCAGGAGATCGCCGAGCAGGGCCGCGTCGACGCGATCGTCTGCCTCGGCGTGGTCATCCGTGGGGAGACCCCCCACTTCGACTTCGTGGCCGGGGAGGCCAGCCGCGGGGTCGGCGGCATCGGCCTGCGCGCCCGCATCCCCACCGCCTTCGGGATCGTCACCACCGAGACCCTCGAGCAGGCCATCGACCGCGCCGGCGGCAAGCACGGCAACAAGGGCGCCGACGCCGCCCTCGCCGCCGTCGAGATGGTCTCCCTGCTGCGCACCCTGCGGGCCGCCGCGCCCAAGCGGCGGGTCGCGGCCGGCTAGCCGCCACCGCGGTGCGCATCGCCTCGCTGCTGCCCAGCGCCACCGAGCTGCTCTTCGCCATCGGCGCCGGCCCGGAGGTGGTCGGGGTCACCCACGAGTGCGACTTCCCGCCGGAGGCGGAGGCGCTGCCGCGGCTCACCGCCAGCGCCATCGACCACACCGGCCAGAGCTGCGCCGCCATCGACCGCCACATCCGCGGGGCGCTGCACACCGGCTCGAGCATCTACCGGCTCGACGAGGAGCTGCTCGCCCGGCTGCGGCCCAGCCTGATCGTCACCCAGGAGCTCTGCGAGGTCTGCGCCGTCGCCTACCGCGAGGTGGAGGGGGCGGCGCGGCGGCTCACCGGGGAGGTCCCGGTGATCTCCCTGGAGCCGGACAGCCTGGAGGGGATCATCGCCACCACCCTGATCCTCGGCCGCGCCACCCGCCACCGCCGTGAGGCCCAGGCCCTCGCCGGGCGGCTGCGGGCGGCGATCGCAGAGGTCGAGGCGCTGCCCCCCTGCGGTGGGACGCCCCCGGCCACCGCCTGCCTGGAGTGGACCGACCCGGTGTTCTCCGGCGGCCACTGGGTGCCGGAGATGGTCCGCCGCGCCGGCGGCCGCGACGTCCTCGGCGGCGAGGGGGAGCGCTCCGCCGAGCTGCCCTGGGAGCGGGTCGTCGAGGCGCGGCCGGAGGTGATGGTGCTGATGCCCTGCGGCTTCGGCCTGGGCCGGAGCCTGGAGACGGTCGCCGACCTCTCCGGCCGTCCCGGCTTCGCCGGCCTGCCCTGCGTCCGCAGCGGCCGGGTGGCCGCGGTGGACGGCTCCGCCTACTTCAACCGGCCCGGCCCGCGGATCGTCCACGGCCTGCGCATCCTCGCCGCGGTGCTGCGCGCCGAGCCCGGCTCAGCACTGCCGGAGGGCGCCGCCTGGGTGAACCCCGGCTAACTACCGGACCTTCGACTGGGTGCGGATGCAGCGGGTGCAGACCAGCCGGCGCACCGAGCGCTCGGACACCAGCACGTGGACGCGCTGGAGGTTGGGCATGAACCGACGCCGCGTCCGCCGCTTCGAGTGGCTGACGTTGTTGCCCGACATCGGACCCTTGCCGCAGAGCTCACACCGTTGTGCCATCGTTCGTCCCCGTGCCGGACCGCGGCGTGTCCGGGATGCCCATACTAGAAAGGCGCGTTCCTTCGGCCGGCCGCGGTCATGTGCACCGGCCCGCGTGCACCGGCCGCCGAGGATAACACAGCGCCGTCCGGCGACTTATGGGGATATCGTGCCGACCACCAAGGTCAGGGCCAGGGAGGCTCTCACCCGAACCGACAGCCTGGGCCGGATCGAGGTCTCACCGCGGGTGGTGGCCTCGATCGCCGGCCACGCGGCCAACGAGTGCTACGGCATCGTCGGCATGGCCGCGCGCGGCCTCCGCGACGGTATCGCCGAGCGGCTCAACCGCGACAACCTCCACCGCGGGGTGGAGATCGAGGTGGGTGAGGGCGGCATCGTCATCGGCCTGTACGTCATCGCCCAGTACGGAACCCGGATCAGCGAGGTCGCCAACAACCTGATGAGCGCGGTGAAGTACGCCGTCGAGCGCATGCTGGGCCTGCCCGTCATCGCCGTGAACGTCAACGTGCAGGGCATCCACCTGGAGGACGGGGGCGAGGGTGGCCGGCGCTGAGCGCGACATGAGCGGGGGCGCCGGCGGCGTGGCCACGGAGCGCGAGCCCCTCCATGAGGTCGGAGGCCGCCAGATGCTCGCCGGGCTGAGCAGCGCGCTCGCCTGGCTGCAGGCCAACCAGGAGGTGGTCAACGACCTCAACGTGTTCCCCGTGCCCGACGGCGACACCGGGTCGAACATGTACCTGACCCTGCGCAGCGCGGTCGAGGACGCCGCCAAGACCGCGGATCCCGGCTCCGCCGCGGCGGTGATGCAGGCGGCGGCGCACGGCTCGCTGATGGGGGCTCGGGGCAACAGCGGGGTGATCCTGTCCCAGGTGTTCCGCGGCTTCGCCCAGGGGCTGCAGGGGCATGCCCGGGTCGACGCCGCCGGGGTGGCCGCCGCCCTGGGAGAGGCCTCGACGGTCGCCTACAAGGCGGTGATGAAGCCCACCGAGGGCACCATCCTCACCGTGGTCCGCGAGGCGGCGGCGGCGGCGAAGCGGGCCGCCGAGGGGTCGGACGACATCCGCGCCGTTCTCGAGGCGGCGGTGGCCGAGGCCCACGCCGCGGTGGAGCGCACCCCGGACCAGCTCGCCGTGCTCCGCGACGCCGGCGTGGTCGACGCCGGGGGGCTGGGGTTCGCGGTGGTGCTCGAGGGCTTCTCACGGGCCCTCGACGGCGATCTGACGGAGAGCGAGGAGGCGCTCGCCGCGCTCACCCAGCCGCGCCGCGTCGGCGAGCCGCAGCTGCGCCGGCCCGGCGG
>JAQBPI010000233.1 GCA_028287605.1 Chloroflexota bacterium | reverse complement strand
CCTCTCCGACGACGAGCTCCGAAGCCGCGCGCCCGAGCTCGACGCCGTCTTCCGCTCGATCCTCGCCGGAGCGGAGAGCGACGCCGGCTACACCGACCAGCAACTCGACCTGATCGTCCACTTCATCCGAAGGAGCCATCCCGTGATTCAGAACCAGATCGCCGCCCTCCGGCACGGGACCGACCCGGCCACCGACGCCTCGGCCCCACGTGGCGACGCCACCGCCGGCCGCCTCGCCTTCTCCGCCGGGGTCGCGCACGTGACCATCGACGGCGAGGCGCCGCCCGACGACCTCTACCGCGCCCACTTCGACGGACCGGTGCCGGAGATCCGCGTCCAGGACGGCACCGTGGCGGTCCGCTACCGCCGCTTCTCGCTGTTCGAGGGTCGCCCGCGCGGCTCCCGCTTCAGCTTGAGCTCCTCGATCCCCTGGGACCTGGAGGTCCAGGGCGGTGTCTCGAAGTTCACCGCCGACCTCCGCAGCCTGACGCTCCGCTCCTTCCTGTTGAAGGGCGGCGGGAGCGAGCTGGAGATCGACCTGCCCGCGCCGAGCGGCGTGGTCCCGCTGCGAATCTCCGGGGGGGTGAGCCGGCTCACCGTGCGGCGTCCGGCGGGCACCGCGCTCACCCTCCAGGTCGGGGGAGGTGCCAGCCGGCTGGCGATGGACGGGCAGGAGTTCGGGGCCATGGGCGGCCCCATCCGCCTCCAGTCACGCGAGCACCAGGAGGGCGGTGACCACTACAGCCTCGAGATCACCGGAGGCGCCAGCCGGCTGACCGTCGAGACCCGCTGAGGCGGCACCGGGCGGTGTGGGGCGCCACCGTGGCGCCCCACGCCGTGGCCGTGGCTCGGGTCACCGCGGCCGCCTCGACAGCACCGCCTCGAGCTGGTCGAGGGTCACGTTGCCACCGCTGGCGACGAGGGCGACGCGCCGGCCGGCGAGCCGGTCGCGGAGGCGCATCGCCGCGGCCAGTGGCGCCGCGCCGGCGGCCTCGACCAGGTTGCGGGTCGCCTCGAGCATCAGGACCATCGCCTGGCGCATGTCGTCGTCGGACACGAGGACGAAGTCGTCGAGCATGGCCCACAGGATCCGCTGCGGGAGCTCGAAGGCCGTCGCCGTCGCCAGCCCCTCGGCGAAGGTCTCCATGCGGTCCTCGACCAACCGCCGAGCCTTCCACGATCGCCAGGCGGCCGGCGCCGCCTCCGCCTGGACGCCGATCACCTCCAGCGACGGCTTGACCGCCTTGCCGGCGATGCAGGCGGCGGCCGCACCGCTGCCGCCCCCGACGGGGACGATCAGGACGTCGATCAGGGGATCGGCCTCCAGGATCTCCAGGGTGGCGGTGGCGACGCCGGCGATCAGCAGCGGTTCGTTGCCGGAGTGGATGTAGCGGTACCCGCGCTCGGCGGCCAGGTCCTCGCAGTGCTCCCGGGCCTCGTCGAAGTCGCGGCCGTGGACCACGAGCTCGGCGCCAAAGTCGCGGATCGAGCCCACCTTCACGGGATTGGCCCCCTCGGGGACGCAGATCACCGACCGCACTCCGAAGAGGGCGGCGGCGTAGGCGACGGACTGGCCATGGTTTCCGGTCGACGCCGCGATCACGCCGCGGTCGCGCTCGTCCTCGGTGAGCTGAGAGACCAGGTTGATGCCGCCGCGCACCTTGAAGGCGCCGGTGGGCTGATGGTTCTCGTGCTTGACCAGGACGTCGGTACCGACCAGGGGCGTCAGGCGCGGATGGCGGAGGAGCGCCGTCGGAACGAGGTACGGCGCGAGCCGCCGCCGTGCCGCCAGGACATCCACCAGCGTGAGCGTCGCGTCGTCGCCGCGGGGGGCGGCGGCCGTCCCGGGGTCGCGGTTGGAGGCCACCATGCTGGGGCTGATGCTACCCGGCCACCCGGATGGGGGTGCGGCCGGCTCCTGCTACCCTCGCGCCCATGCTCGGGGCGATCGACATCGGCGGCACCAAGCTGCTCGCCGCGGTCGCCGGCGACGACCGCAGGCCGGGGCCGGCGGTGCGCCGCCCCACCCCCGCGGAGCGGCCGGTCGAGACCCTGATGGAGATGCTCGACGAGGTGCGGGGAGGCAAGGCGCTCGAGGGCCTCGCGGTCGCCGTCCCCGGTCCCTTCGACCGCTCGCGGGGGGCGCTGGTCAACCCGCCGAACATGCCGCCGTGCTGGCGTGACCTTGCCCTCGCCGAGCGGCTGGGCGAGCGCTACGGCTGCCCGGTGCTGCTCGAGAACGACGCCAACTGCGCAGCCGTCGCCGAGGTGACCGCCGGAGCCGCCCGGGGAAGCGAGAGCTGCGTCTACTTCACCGTCTCCACCGGGATCGGCACCGGCGTGGTCGTCCACGGCCGGCCGCTCACCGGCCGCAACGACACCGAGGGCGGCCACCAGGTGCTCTGGCCCGCCTGGCTGGGCGGACCGCCCTGCCACTGCGGCGGCCACGGCTGCCTGGAGAGCCTGGCCTCGGGCCTCGCCATCGCCCACCGCTTCGGCGTGGACGCAGAGCACCTGGACGACCCCGCCGCCTGGGAGGACGTGGGCCGCTGGCTGGGTCTCGGCGTGGTCAACGCCATCGCCCTCCACGACCCCGACGTGGTCGTGCTCGGCGGCGGCGTCTGCCAGCGGTGGGAGCGGTTCTGGCCGTCGCTGTCGGCAACCGTCGACTCCGCGCTCTTCCTCCAGCCGCGGCCACCGGTGCGCCGCGCCACCCTCGGCGACGACCGCAACCTCTGGGGCGCGCTCGCGCTGGCGGGCGGCTGACCGGCTCAGGGACTCAGCGCGCGGGCGAGGTGCTCGTAGGCGAGGGGATAGCGGTGGGCGATGCCGCCGTGGCCGCCGGGGAAGGTCTCGTGGCGGTGCTCGACGCCGAGCTCGGTGAGCACCTCGCTGAGCGCCGAGGTCCCCAGGTCCA
>JAQBPI010000081.1 GCA_028287605.1 Chloroflexota bacterium | reverse complement strand
CCCCGCTGGCGGAGTGGTGGCGCCTCCGACCGCCGCTCGACCCCGCCCGCTACTGCGCGCTGCGCCTCGCCGACGCCGCCGCCTACGGCGCCGGGGTCTGGGCCGGCTGCGTCAGGGAGCGCACCCTGGAGCCGCTGCTGCCTCGTCTGGAGCGTTGAGCCGGACTGGGCGCCTCCGCCTGTGGAAAACCGCCGTTCACTCCTGGCCGCACCTTCTACTGAAAGATCCACCGCCGTCACTTGTCTATTCCGTACGGGACGTGTCACTCCGGAAGCCCGGCGAGACGGATGAGAGGCGACCATGAGGCGAAGCCCTGAAGAGGCGGCGGTCTCGGCCCTGGAGGATCTTCGCGCCCTCCACCTGGCCACCCGGCGGCTGTGCGGGCTGCTCGACAGCTCGGTGCTGGCGGCGCGCGCGGCCCAGGAGGCCCACAACCTCGCCGGCACGGACTTCACCTCCCTCGCGGTGACGGAGAACGCCAGCCTGCTGGCGATGCGCGGCACCTGCCAGGCCACCAGCAAGCCCATCCGCACCCTCAAGGTCCCGGCCGGCAAGGGGCTGGGCGGCCGCGTCCTGCTGGAGCGGCGGCCGATCACCGTGGCCGACTACCAGAACGACGCGACCATCTCGCACCACTTCAACCCGGTGGTGACCGCCGAGGGTCTGCGCGGCCTGACCTGCGTGCCCATCGACGACGGCGACGACGTGATCGGCGTCCTCTACGCCGGCATCCGCCGGGTGGGCACGATCGGCGACCGCGCCCAGACCAACATGCTCGAGTTCGCGCGCAGCGTGGGCCCGCTGATCACCGCCGCCCGCCACGCCGAGCAGCAGACCCGGCTGCGGGTGAGCGCCGAGCGCCAGCGCATCGGCCGCGAGCTCCACGACTCGCTCGGCCCCCTCCTCTTCGGCATCGGCATCTGCGCCCGCAAGGCGCGCGAGCGGGTGGCCGAGGACGCCCCCGACCTGGTCGCCGACCTCGACGTGATCCAGTGCCAGGCGTCGAGCGCCTCCTCGCACCTGCGCGAGGCGCTCCGCGACCTCGCGCCCGCCTCGGCGGAGTGCGCCTTCTCCTCGGTGCTCCAGATGCAGGTCGAGCCCTTCACCCAGCGCAGCGGCATCCCCGTCTCGCTGGTGGTGCTGGGCTCGCCGCGCACCCTCTCCCCGACGGTGCAGGGCGTGCTGCTCTCCAGCGTCCGCGAGGGGCTCTACAACATCGAGCGCCACGCCGGGGCCGCCTCGGTGGCGCTCACCATGAAGTACGACGCCGAGCACGTCACCCTGGTGATCCAGGACGACGGCCGCGGCCTGCCCCGCCGCTTCGAGCTCGAGGTCGCGCCCGACCACGGCCGCGGCTGGGGCCTCCCCGCCATCCTCGGTCGCGCGCAGGCCCTGGGCGGTGACGTGTCGCTCTTCAACAACGACGACGGCGGCGCCACGCTGCGGGTCTGCATCCCCACCGGACGGGATGGCGACCCGAACTAGCGTCCTCCTGGTCGACGACCACCCCATCGTTATCTCCGGGATCCGGCGCCTGCTCGCCTACGCGCCGGACTTCGAGGTGGTGGGCCAGGCCTCCACCGCCCGCGACGCGGTCGAGACCGCGGTCGCCACCATGCCCGACCTGATCCTCCTCGACCTCCGCCTCCCCGACGTCCGCTCCGCCGAGCTCTGCCGCCGCATCCGCGCCACGGTGCCGTCGGCGCAGGTGGTGATCTTCACCGCCTTCGTCGAGGGCGCCCTGCTCCGCGCCTGCCTCTCGGCCGGCGTCTCCGGCGTGCTCCTGAAGGACGCCCACGAGCTCGACCTGGTCAGCGACCTCCGCCGCATCCGCTCCGGCCGGGTGGTCATCGACGACCGCGTCCAGGCCAGCGCGGCCGACGCCTCGGGCGAGCTGCCCATCCTCGACGCCACCCTCACCCAGCGCGAGCACCAGGTCCTCCGGCTGCTCGCCGAGGGCATGTCCGGCAAGGAGATGGCCACCGCCCTCGGCCTGGCGCCGAACACGGTGCGGAGCTATTGCCAGTCCCTCCTCTCCAAGCTCCAGTCGACCAGCCGCATCCAGGCCCTGGCCAACGCCAGAACTCGCGGGCTGCTCTAGAGAGGTCCACCCGGGGCAACCTCCTCCCAGGTCAGGGCCGCCGCGCTGAAACAACCGGCAGGGCTCGCCTGTCTTATCTGGTGGGACGCGCGGCCGCCACCCCCCTGTGACGGTCAAGCGTGCCGCGCTGGCTGGCTGCAATCTGCCGGCGCCGGGCACCCCGCTCTGCTGCAACTGGAGCGGCGATCGGCACACGTGCTGCGCGTCCCAATACCACCCCTTCCCGGGGTGGTCCCCTGCCCGCCGGCAGGGTGCGCCCGGATGAGGGGGCGGCGCCGGGCGCCGCCCCCCCGTCAGTGACCCCGCCCGGTCAGAGGCAGGGGCACTTGTAGGTCTCCGCCAGCGGAGCGGCGAAGAGGGGCTGGGCCACCTTGAGACCGCCCTGGAGAGCGGAGTCCGGCTGCAGCACGTAGGCCTGGCGGGCCGGCGGCTGCCCGGGCTTCGAGAAGTCCAGCGGGGCGATCAGGCCCTGGGTGTCGACACTGTTCAGCTTCTGGAAGGCCTTCAGCAGCGCCAACCGCTCCAGCGACCCGCCGGTGCACGCCGCGTTGAGGATCGCGTACATGATCTCGGCTTGGCCGTATCCGAAGTCGACGCCCGCGTTCGGGGTCTCCTGCGGATAGGCGGCGAGGTACTCGTCACGGACGGTCTTCGCACCCGGGGCGTCGCCGGCGAACGGCGAGGACGAGGCGGCGAGGTAGAAGCGCTTCTGGAGCGCGGTCTTCGCGGGCCCCGAGAGCAGGGTCGGCACGAAGGTCGGGTTGTTGCCCATGAAGGTGGCGTCGAAGCCCTGGGCCTCGGCGATGGAGACCGCGGACGCCGCCTGGGTCGGGGTGCTGGTCAGCATGATGTACTTCGCACCGGCCGCCTTGATCGCCTGCACCGGGGCGGTCATGTCCTTGTCGGTGGGCTGGATCTTCTGGGGGACGACGGTGAGGCCGTTCGCCTTCGCGAAGGTGGTCGTGCCCAGCAGGCCGTCCTCGCCGTACTCGCCCTCGAGGTAGATGTGGCCGACCTTGTCACCGGTCTTGAGGCCCCTGTTCTTCATCAGCCAGTCGAGGCCGTCGATCATCTCGAGGTCGTAGCTGGTGCCGCTCAGGACGACGAAGGGATTCGAGAGCAGCTTCGAGGACCACGACACCGGCTGGGTGATGACGGTGTCGCTTGCGATGCTGTTCAGCAGCGCCGCGGTCATCGGCGATCCCAGCAGCTCCTGGAATGCGAGCACCTGCGGCTGCATCGAGGTGTAGAGGGACACCGCGTTCTGGACGTTGTAGCCATGATCCTTGGTGAGCAGCTCGACGGTGCGACCGCACACGCCGCCCTTCTTGTTCTGGTCCTGCCAGTACAGGGTGGCGCCCTGGGTGACCGACTTTCCCAGCGCCGCGAACGCGCCGGTGAGATCGGTGAGCACGCCGAGCGTGATCTTGCTCGAGGTCACCCCGGGGCCGGTGGGGATGCCGGGGGTGGATGCGCTGCCGCCGGTGCTGCCGCTGCTGCCGCAGGCGGCGATCGCCAGCACACCGGTGGTGGCGAGTGCAACGGATCTCCAGGTGCGTACACGTGGTCTCATGCTGCCTCCTTCTGGGTGGATGAATGAGGGGATCGACGAAGTCTGGATGCAAGCCGGGGCACGCGCCGCGCGAGCGCCGCCACACCGCCGGGCTCGAAGACCAGCAGCAGGATGACCGCGGCGCCGTAGATGAACTGCGCGGCCACCGCGGCGGTCACACCGCCGGAGCCGGTTGGCGCGAGAAAGGGAAGGGAGTCACTGTACTTCGCCAGCAGGAGGGGCAGTGCGGTGACGAACAGCGCACCGACCAGGGCGCCACCCGGCGACCCCAGCCCGCCGATGACGATCATCGCGAGGAACGAGACCGTCAGCCCCAGGCCGAAGGTGTCGGGGACGATATGGTGGTAGGCGAGCGCCAGGATGACGCCGCCGAGGCCGGCGTACATCGACGAGAGGGTGAAGGCGTACGCCTTGTAGCGCACCACGTTCACCCCCAGCACCGACGCGGCCACCTCGCTGTCGCGCAGGCAGCGCAGCGCCCGTCCGGGCCGCCCCTCGAGGACGTTGACGTAGTACACGTAGGCGAGCACCACGCAGGCGAGGCCGAGGTACCAGAGCTTGCTGTTGCGGGTGAAGCCGACCCCGAGGACGCTGAGCGGGGAGGTGTCGAAGGCGAAGCCGAGGAGGTTGAAGTCGGGCACGTCCCGACCGTTGAAGCCGCCGCTCACCTTCTGCGCGTTGAAGGCGACGTGGAGGCCGACGAAGACGAGCCCCAGCGAGGCGACGCCGAGGTAGATGCCGCGCAGCCGCGAGGAGATGGGGCTGAAGAGCAGGCCGGCCAGCCCGGCGATGAGCACCGCGCCGACCATCGCCACCGGGGTGGGCAGCCCGAAGCCGCCCTGGATCGACGACGCGATGGTCGTGCCGGTGCCCCTGGTCGCCGAGGAGAGGTAGGTGTAGGCGTAGGCCCCGATGGCGACGAAGAACGAGTGCGCCAGCGACAGCTGCCCGGCACCGCCGACCAGCAGCGTGAGCCCGAGCGCGGCGATCATCGCCGCGAAGGCGAACACCCCCGCCTGCAGCCAGAAGTCCTGGCCCTCGGTGTCGATGGTGCCCAGCGCCAGGGGGACGAGGGCGACGAGCACCACCACCCCGACCCGCGCCACCAGTGTCCGCCGGCCGGAGCGGCCGCGGCCGCCGGCGACGGCGGCGCCGGCCGCGCTCTCGAGGCTGCTGACGGCGACCTCAGACACGGGTGGCCTCGCGGGTGCCGAAGAGCCCGGTGGGCCGCACCAGGAGCACCGCCACCATCACCACGTAGGGCATCACCTGGTCGAAGCCGCGGCCCAGGACGGTGAGGTCCGACTGGTAGCCGGCGGTGAGCACCTCGGCGACCCCGATGATCAGCCCGCCGACCACAGCGCCGCCGGTGGAGTCGAGGCCGCCGAGGATGGCGGCGGGGAAGGCGCGCAGCGCCACGTCGCCGGTGCTCGCGTCCAGCCCGGCGCTGGGGAAGGCGGTGAGGAAGACGCCGGCGACGGCGGCGAGGGCGCCGGCGAGCACCCAGGCGACCGCCGAGATCCGACCCATGCGGATGCCCATCAGCGAGGCGGTCTCGGAGTCCTCGGCGGAGGCGCGCATCGCGACCCCGAACGAGGAGAACTTGAACCAGGCGAAGAACGCGGCGAGGATGACCAGCGCGGTGACGATCGCCCACACCCGTGCGGTGGGGACGGTGAGGCCGGCGACGTGGACGATGCCGTCGCGCCAGGGGTCGCCGAGGGTGAGCACGTCGACCCCGATCCGCCGGGTGGTCTCGGTGCGCACGATCAGGTCGACGCCGATGGTCATGATGCTGACCGCGATCACCGAGCGCCCCGCCATGGTGCGCACCAGGCCGCGCTCGATGACGAACGCCAGCAGCGCGGCGATGGCGACCCCGAGCAGCACCGCCAGGTAGAACTCGATGTGGCTGTTGAAGCTGAAGCGCGAGATGGCATACGCGCCCAGCGCGAGGATGCTGCCGTGGGCGAAGTTCACCACCTCGGTGGCCTTGAAGATGACCACGAAGCCGAGGGCGAGGAGCGCGTAGATCGAGCCCAGCGACAGGCCGTTGAACACGAACTGGACGAAGTCCTTCACGACGGCGGTTCCTCGTTCTCGTTCCACGCCCAGGCCGGGGACGCATCTGCCGGCGACGGCACGGGCGGTGGGGAGCTGGCGGACGGCGGGGTGGCGGCGGGCGCGGCGGCGCCGTTGTGTCCGGTGCCGAGGTAGGCGCGGATCACCTCCGGGTCGGAGCGCACCCGCGCCGGCGCGCCGTCGGCGATGCGCCGGCCGAAGTCCAGCACGGTCACCCGGTCGGCGATGCCCATGACCAGGCCCATGTCGTGCTCCACGAGCAGGATGGAGATGCCCAGCCCCTCGCGGATGTCGCGGATGGCGGTGGCGACCTGCCCGGTCTCGGCGGCGTCCATGCCGGCGACCGGCTCGTCGAGCAGCAGGATGGCGGGCTCCACGCACAGCGCCCGGGCCATCTCCACCCGCTTCTGGTCCCCGTACGAGAGGTCGCCGGCGGGAAGCTGGAGCAGCCCGCCGATGCCCAGGAACTCGGCGATCTCGGTGACCCGGGCGCGGTGCCGGCGGTCCTCGCGGATCGCGAAGGGCAGCCGCAGCCCAGCGCCGATGAAGCCGGCACGGGTGAGGTGGTGGCGGCCCAGCATCAGGTTCTCCTCCACCGTCGCGGCGGGGAAGAGGGCGATGTTCTGGAAGGTGCGCGCCACCCCCAGGCCGGCGATGGCGTGGGGTGGCAGGCCCACCAGCTCGACGCCGCCGAAGCTCACGGATCCCGCCACCGGCCGGTAGACGCCGGAGAGGACGTTGAACATCGTCGACTTGCCCGCGCCGTTGGGCCCGATGAGGGCGTGGACGGTGCCCGGCTCGACCTCGAAGGAGACGTCGTCGAGCGCGGTCAGACCGGCGAAGCGGACGGTGATGCCGCTCACCGCGAGGGTGGGGTGGGACGCGGCGCCGCTCACGGCACCCAGGCCCGAGACGGCGGCGCGCCACGGTGCCGGTGGCGGATGTCGCCTCGGCGACCGCCCGCTCACCGCCGTGGCCGAGGTAGAGGTCGCGCACCTCGGTGCTCGCCGACAGCTCGGCGGCGGTGCCGGTGAGCGAGACCTGCCCCAGGTCGAGCACGAACGCCCGTGCGGCCACCTCCAGCGCCATGGTGGTGTTCTGCTCGATGAGCAGCACGGTGGTGCCCTGGCGGTTGATCTCGGCGATGATCTCGCCGATCCTCCCCACCACCAGCGGGGCCAGCCCGAGCGACGGCTCGTCGAGGAGCAGCAGCCGCGGCGAGGACATCAGCGCACGGCCGATGGCGAGCATCTGCTGCTCGCCTCCGGAGAGCAGGCCGGCACGCTGGTCGGCGCGCTCCGCGAGGATGGGGAAGAGCTCGAGCACGCGGCGGCGCGCGGCGGCGCGCTGCTGCCGGTCGCGGACGCTGTAGCCGCCGGCGCGGAGGTTCTCCTCGACGGTGAGCCGGGTGAAGATGCGCCGGCCCTCGGGGACCTGGACGATGCCGCCGTCGACCACCTCCGCGGGGGGCAGGCCGTTGAGCCGGCGCCCCTCGAAGTCGAGGGTGCCGCCGGTGACGTGCCCGCCGCACATCCGCAGCGTCGACGAGATGGCGCGGAGCAGCGTGGTCTTGCCCGCCCCGTTGCTGCCGAGCACCGCGACCACCTCGCCCTCGGCAACCGACAGGGAGACGCCACGGAGGGCCTGGACGGCGCCCCCGTAGGTAACCCTCAACTCACGTACGGTCAGCATCGAATGCGCCCGCCCCCAAAGCGCGGCCGTGGCCTCGCAGATGCGGCCCCGGATGGTATCCGATGCCGCGACGGTCGTTGATCCTGACCGGCGGATTCGCGACATTGATACCTACAAATGCATGATCTCCGCCTCCCGGGCCTCCCCGGGCAGCCCGGGGCGGACCGGCCCCCTCCCCCACCGCCCTGCCGCCGCGGGGGGTCGCCGGCCGGCTGCTAGACGTAGAAGCGCATCAGCGACTCGGCGACGCAGGCGGGCTTCTCCACACCCTCGATCTCGAAGGTCACCGTCACCGTCGCCTGCAGCCCGCCCTTGACCTCCTCGACGGCGCTGAGCTCGGCGCCGGCGCGGATCCTCGAGCCGACGCGCACCGGGGTCACGAAGCGCACCCGGTTGAGCCCGTAGTTGATGACCATGCCGACCCCGTCGACCTGGAGCAGCTCGAAGATCATCTCCGGGAGCATCGACAGGGTGAGGAACCCGTGGGCGATGGTGCCGCCGAAGGGCCCGGAGGCGGCGCGCTCGACGTCGACGTGGATCCACTGGTGGTCGCCGGTGGCGTCGGCGAAGCGGTTCACCTGGTCCTGGGTGATCTCGCGCCAGCCGCTGTGACCGAGGTGGCTGCCCTGCGCCGCGCGCAGTGCCTCGGGGCTCTCGAACCGCTCCATGCCGCTCTCCCAGTGGTTGGACTGCCGACCACATCTTGCCCGAAGGCCTCCCCTCGATGCCCCCGAGGCGGACGGCGCAGTCGGGCGGCTATCCTCACGGCGTGGCGCGCGGCGTCACAAGTGAACGGAGGTTCTCGTGTGGAGCTGCGCGAGCGGGTCGTCGTCGTCTTCCTGACGGTCGCGATCGTCACCACCCTGGGCCTCGGCGGCGTCGTCTCCTGGCGCTTCGCGCACCCGGTCTACGACCGCACCGCGCTCGGCGTGGTCAGCCCCGTCACCGGCGGGACGCCGGCCACCGCCCTCCCCCCGGACCCGGTCCCCGGCACCCCGGGAGGCGCCGCGAGCTCCGCCGGCGGCACTGCCGTCGCGGGCCCGCAGGCGCCGG
>JAQBPI010000206.1 GCA_028287605.1 Chloroflexota bacterium | reverse complement strand
GCGCCTCCGAGGGGCTCCGCGAGGCGGGCGCCCACGCGGCCGCATGCCTCGCCGCCGGCGGCGACGCCCCCCATCGCGTCCTCCTGCTCCTCACCGACGGTCTGGCCGGCGACCCGCAGGAGGTCGTCCGCGGCGCATACAGCGTCGTGGGCGCAGCCGTGCCGCTGGTCGGCGGATGCGCCGGAGACGACCTCCGGATGCGCCGCACCCGCCAGTTCCACGGCGCCGAGGTGCTCGAGAACTCGGTGGTCGCCGCCGGGCTCGGCTCGGACTCTCCGATCGGCATCGGCGTCCGGCACGGGTGGACCAAGGTCGGCGACCCGATGCTGGTGACCCGGAGCTCCAGCTGCCGGGTGCTCTCCCTCGACGACCAGCCCGCCCTCGACGTGTATCTCGATCGCCTCGGCGCCCCGCAGGAGGCGCGGCACGACCCCGAGGCCTTCACCCGCTTCGCCATGACCCATCCGCTCGGGCTCAGCCGGCGCAGCGGCCAGGAGGTGCGCTTCATCGCCGGTGCCGGCTTCGACGACCGCTCGCTGACCTGCATCGCCGAGGTCCCGCAGGGCGGGCTCACCTCGATCATGGAGGGCGACGGCACCTCGGTCCTCGACGCCACCGACGCTGCCTGCCGCGACGCGCTGGCGCAGCTCGGGGGCCGGCCCCCGCTCGCCTTCATCGCCTTCGACTGCATCGCCCGCCGCGGCGTGCTCGGGGACGAGGGGATCCGGAACGAGGTCCGGCGGATCGTGGGGCACGCCGGCGGCGCGCCCGTGGTCGGCTTCTACACGTACGGAGAGATCGCCAGGACGCACGGGATCAGCGGCTTCCACAACCAGACCCTCGTCGTGCTCGCGCTGAGCTGACGTTGATCTCCCCGTCGAGCGGCTGGTCGACCCAGCAACTGGCCGAGTTCCTGGAAGCCGTGTCCGCGTACGAGGACGAGGCGTCGGCGATCCGCTGCGCCGTGGAGTGGGCTGCGGAGGCCGTGGAGGCCGAGGTCGGCGCGATGGTCCGCGGAGGCCGGCTGGCCACGGCGGTCGGCTTCGCCGAGGGCGAGGCTCCGGAGGCCGATCTGGTCGCGCTCGCCGAACGCCCCCGGGCCACGATCGACGTCGCCGGCGCGGGCGCCTGCCGGGTGCTGGTCCTCCGGGTCGACGACGACCCCGCCTCGCACCTGATCATCGGACGCTCGGGTGACGGCGGCTTCGACGCCGAGGAGTCCGCGCTGCTCCGCGCCATGGCGCGCTGCCTCGTGCTCACGCTGCGGACACTGCGCACCCTGGAGAGCGAGCGGACGCTGCGCGCTGTCATGGCCCGGGCGCAGGAGGCGCTGCTCGAGAGCGAGCGCACCTTCCGCCTGCTGTTCGCCAACAACCCGCATCCCATGTGGGTGACCGATCGGGACACCTTCGACTTCCTCGCCGTCAACGACGCCGCCGTCGACCTCTACGGATACTCGCGCGACCAGTTCCTGACGATGCGCGTCACCGACCTCCGCTGGCCGGCCGAGAGCGCCAGGCTGGCCGCGGCGATGCAGCGCATGGAGCAGGGGGAGCGGGTCGTCGACCGCATCCAGCACCGCCTCAAGGACGGGCGCCTCATCCAGGTGGAGGTGACGGTGCGCTCCCACGAGTTCTCCGGGCGCCCGGCGACGCTCGTCCTCGCCCAGGACATCACCGAGCGCACCGCGCTCGAGGAGCAGCTGCGGCACCAGGCGTTCCACGACCCGCTCACCGGGCTCGCCAACCGGGCGCTCTGGCGCGACCGGGCGGAGCACGCCATCGCGCGGTGCCTGCGCGACCCCACGCCGCTGGCGGTGCTCGCCATCGACCTCGACGGTTTCAAGGCGGTCAACGACACCCTCGGCCATCCCGCCGGTGATCGCGTCCTCGTCGGCGTCTCCGAGCGGCTGACCGCGTGCCTGCGTCCCGGCGACACCCCCGCCCACCTCGGCGGCGACGAGTTCGCCGTCCTCCTCGAGGACACCGCGGCGGAGGAGGCGGTGGCCGTCGCCGAGCGCATCCTCGAGGAGCTCCGCGCCCCCTTCAGCGTCGCCGGCAAGGAGGTCTTCGTCGGTGCCAGCATCGGCATCGCGGTGACCACCGACGCCGCCGCCGACGGCGACGCGCTGCTGCGCGACGCGGACATCGCCATGTACGCAGCGAAGATGCGCGGCAAGGGGCGCGCCGAGCTCTTCGAGCCGGCGATGCATCGGGGCACGGTGCGCCGCCTCGAGCTGGGGAGCCAGCTGCGCCGCGCGCTGGAACGCGACGAGCTGGTCCTCGAGTACCAGCCGGTGGTGTCGCTCGCGACCGGGGCGGTGGAGACCGTGGAGGCGCTGGTGCGCTGGCGGCATCCCGCCCACGGAATGGTGCTCCCCGGTGAGTTCATCCCGCTCGCCGAGGAGACCGGGCTGATCGTGCCGGTGGGACGCTGGGTGCTGGAGACCGCCTGCCGGCAGCTGTGCCGGTGGCGCTCGGCGGACCCGGACGGGCCGCACCTGAGCGTCGCCGTCAACGTCTCGTCGCGGCAGCTGCGCGAGCCGGGGTTCGAGAACACCGTCACCGATGTGCTGGCGGCCACCGGCCTCCAGGCCTCGAGCCTCACCCTGGAGGTGACCGAGAGCGTCCTCGTCGACGACATGGAGGCGGTCAGCGAGCGCCTCGACGCGCTGCGCAGGCTCGGCGTCCGCATCGCCATGGACGACTTCGGCGCCGGCTACTCCTCGCTCGCGTACCTGCGCAAGCTGCCCCTCGACATCGTGAAGATCGACCGCATGTTCGTCGCCGGGCTCGCCAGCTGCGTGGACGATCGCTCGCTGACCCTGGCGATCGTCCGGCTCCTCGACACCCTCGACGTCGCCACCGTCGCGGAGGGGATCGAGACCGCCGAGCAGCTCGACTACGTCCGGGCGCTGGGCATCGACGCGGGCCAGGGGTACTTCTTCTCGCGGCCCCTGTCGGCCGAGCGCCTCGGCTGCCCCCCGTGGTCGGCGGCCTCGCTCGGGCTGCTCCGTCCTGTGAGTCGCTAGCCCGAACGCGGGGTGACGCGGGACACCACGCCGGATGCTCAGACAGTCCTCGGCCTCCTCCGGGCTTCGCCCTGCGGTGGCCTGCGGAACTCGCTCCGGCATGGTGTCCCGCATCCCCCCGCTGCGGGGGAGCGACACGCCGTCGATCCCGGCTCGCATGTGCTGAGAGCGTTCATCCACCCGGCCGTGTATCTCGGCCCATGCGAGCCGTGATCTGCGGCTGACGGGAGGGGCGGACGGCACGCGCGGGTGGAGGCGAAAGCTGAGGGCCGCCCGGAGCAGCCCAAGGACGAAACCGTCCGTCCACGTGGCGGCCGATGAGTCGGGGCGCGGCGGACGGCCGAAGGCCTCCGCGCCCCGACCAAGAGCCGGAACCCGCGCGTGCCGGCCACCCCGCCGACGAAGGACAAACCGGTCACGAGCGAGGCGCCCTCACGGAGGCGTCAAATACTTCATGGGGTCGGCGGGGCCGCTGGCGGTGTCCACCTCGAAGTGGAGATGGGGGCCGGAGGAGTTGCCGGTGGAGCCGGAGTAGCCGATCACCTGTCCCAGCGCCACCCGGTCGCCGAGCTCGACCATGCGGCGGGAGAAGTGCCCGTAGAGGGTGCTGTAGTCGACCCCCGGCAGGTCGCAGGAGATCACCACGTAGACGCCGAAGCCGGTGGCGCCGTCGACCGCCCGGATGACGGTGCCGGGGCAGGCGGCGCCGACGGCGGTGCCGCTGGGGACGCCGAGGTCGACGCCGGTGTGGAAGTGGGGGCAGCCGCCACGGGAGGGCTCGAGGCCGACGCCGGTGCAGCCGAAGGGCTGGGTGATGCCGGCGGTCACCGGCCAGGGGAGGGTGGCGTTGGGCCCGGGCTGTCCGTAGTCGAGCCAGTCCTGGTAGGCGGCCTGCCGGGCCCGCACCTGGGCGACGTAGGCGGAGTCGTGGTTGTAGGCGAGCAGCGCCCGGGCCGGGTCACCGGCGGCCACCCCGTCGGCGGCGAGCATCGCCGCGGCGGCGTCGATCTCGACCGCCGGGTTCCAGATGTCCGCGGCCTGGGCGCCCGCCGGGGCGTAGGCGGCGAAGGTGGCGGGCATCATCTGCATCACCCCGAGCGCCCCCGCCGAGCTGCGGGCGTCGGCGTTGTAGCCGCTCTCCGTGGCGGCGACGGCGAGCAGCAGGCTGAGGGGGACGTGGTGGGCGTCGGCGGCGTGCTGGAAGTGGGCGAGCATCAGCGGCGGGGGCAGCGGGTTGTGGGGCGGGCCGCCGCTGACGTCGACCCCGGCGGCGGTGCTGCGGGCGTCGTCGTAGGCGGCCATCAGGGCGATGCCGGTCACCCCCAGGCCGGAGACCAGCATCAGCAGCATCACCGCCCGGCGGACGCCGTTCTTCCTGCGCCGCCGCATCAGTCCTCCGGCCCGTCGAGCACCTCGCCGCGCATCGCCCCGTCGGTGTCGACGATCGCCCACTCCGCCGGCTGCACGTCGAGCTTGACCACGAAGGAGCGCTCGCCGACCCGCCACAGCGCCCAGGCGCGGCCCAGGCTGCGGACGTACTCGACCTCGGTGGAGCTGAGCCCGAGGTGCTTCTGGAGCAGGGGGATCTCTCCCGGCTCCTGGTTGAAGATCACCTTGGTGGCACAGTCGGAGAGCAGCCCGCGGACGCTGGCCATGGTGCCGTCGGCGGCCTCTAGGTCGCTGAGCCGGTGGAGCACGGCGACGTTGGCCGTCGAGGTCGCCCGGCACAGCTTCCACTGGGCCTGGAACCACTCGGCCGCGGCCCGGTGGCGGAGCATGAACCAGGCCTCGTCGGCGACGAAGAGCTTGTAGCCGCGGCGCCGCGAGACGATGGCGAAGAGCCAGGCGGCCGCCAGCGCGAGGGTGACCAGCCGCTGCTTCTCGGCGGTGAGGGTCTGGGTCAGCCGCCGGAGGTTGAGGGCGAGCAGCGGGGCGTTGAGGTCGACCCCGGCCGAGGTCGGCGCGTCGAAGAGGGCACCCGCGGGCCCGTGGATGTAGTCCCAGAGCGCGTCGGCCGGGTCGCAGGTGACCGCGCCGCGGGCGGCGAGCCCGGCGTGGACGTCGCGCAGCGTCGGCTGCGGGCAGCTCTCGACCACCTCGCGGACCACCTCGCTGACGATGCGCAGCTCGGCGGGCCTGAGCGGGCGCTCCAGCATCACCGGGAGCACCGCGCGCATCAGCAGCTCGCGCTCGCGGGTGGGGTCGAGGCCGGTGGCCGAGGCCAGCTTCTCGTCCAGCGGGTTGAGGCGCAGCGCGCCGCCCGCGGCGAGCCGCAGCGGCTCGACCCCGAAGGCGCCCGCCAGCGGCGTGGTCTCGCCCTTGGGGTCGAGGTAGATGGTCGAGTAGCCGACCACGTTGAGCCGCCGCGAGAGCGCCTTCATCAGCGCCGACTTGCCGTAGCCGAGCCGGCCGATGACCAGGATGTTGGGGTCGCCGATGACCCCGTCGAGGTACATGCGGATGGGGTCGTAGTAGAAGGGGGAGCGGCTGAAGGCGTCGGTGCCGATGTACACCCCGGCCGAGCCCAGGCTCGACTCCGCGATGAAGGGGAGCAGCGCCTGCAGGCTCGCGGTGGTGGCGCGGTGCGCGACCCGGCGCGGCGGGGGCACCCCGGTGGAGAACGCGCCCATCACAGGCCGCGGCAGAGCGGCAGGGTGAAGGTGAAGGCGGGGCCCTGCTCGCCCACCAGCCGCTGGAGGTCGAGGTGCGACCGCAGCGCGCAGTCCTCGACGTCGGCGATGGCCGCCTCCAGTGCCTCGGCGCTCTCCGCGGAGACGGTGATGTAGCCGGCGTAGACGAACTCGCGGTGGCCCTCGGCGAGCTCCTGCTCGCGGCGCTCGATGCCCATCCGCTGGTTGCGCCGGGTGGCGGTCTCGATGAAGCCGCGCGCCGCCCGCATCTGGGCGTCGCCGAGGTCGGCGGTGCGCGCCGACTCGGCGGCGCGGAGCGCCCGGCTGGGGGGCACGGGCTGGAGCACGATGCTGTAGCAGTGCGCCGCCCGGGCCTCGAGGATGAGCGGGATCTGGAAGCCGCAGTCGACCGGCAGGCGGGGGAAGTGGCGCACCGCGAAGGTGACGTGGCAGTACTGCTGCGCCTCGTAGTGGGTCGCGGCCTCGCGCTCGTAGGAGGGGCTCACCGAGTCCCAGCTGACCTCGTGACCGTCGTGGAAGCGCCGCGCCTCGGGATCGTAGGCGTTGCGCACCACCGCGGCGACGCCGCCGGGGCTGAGCACCGCCGCGCCGGGGAGGATCTCGTGGAGCTCGGCCTTCAGCCGCTCGACCTCGGCGGCGAGGATGCTCATCGCGCCGAGGTCGACGTCGCCCCCGCCGCGTCGCGCCGCCTGGCGCCGCCCGATGCGGGTGAGCGAGACCTGGACGACCACGAAGTTCTCGTGCTCGGTCGGCGGCCGGCGGTCGATCTGCTCGGCCAGCGCCTCGTCGAAGAAGGGCGACCCGGGATCGGCGTGTTGCGCGAACCAGCTGCGGTTGTCGCGGGCGGCGCCCGGCGCGGTGCGGTGGAGCAGCTGGATGCGCGAGAGCGGCGAGTGCTCGCGGACCAGGCTGCCGAGCACCAGGCCCCAGCGGTTGAGCTGGTTCACCCGCTCCTCCACCGAGCGCAGCACGAAGGGCATCGCCCCCAGCTGCATCAGCGTGCAGTAGGTCACCTCGCCGGCGGCCTGCTGCTCGCGGAGCACGCCGTAGCGGCGGCCGCCGCGCTCCAGGGTGAGCAGCGCCACCTCGGGGAGGACGTGGGCGATGCTCCGGGGGTCGCCCCGGCGCCGGGTCTGACGGGTGCGGGTGGCGTAGCCGGCGAGGATCAGCGCCCAGTCGTCGACGTGGTGCCCGTTGATCGGCAGGAGGGCGAGCGCGGTGGCGGCGACGCACCAGCCGCAGACCACCACCGCCCCGAGCGCGCGGGGCACGAAGTGCAGGCTGATCAGCCCCAGCACCAGGCCGCCGATCATCACCGCGAGCTGGGGGAAGCGGATGCCGAGGAACACCCCCGGGGCGTGGTGGGCGGGGAAGACGAAGCGCGGGGCTGCGGTCTCGGCGCCGCTCCCCTCGGCCGTCTCGACGCTCATGTTTCCAGGGGGGGTGTCCCCCCCCTCGCTCCGGCGGCGGAGCCGCCTGCGCTCACCCCGCCCCATCTGATGAGCAAGCTCATGCTGCTGCCGCCCTCACGAGCCCGGCTGGACGCGCGGGCGCAGCGCGGGCGGCGACGGGTTGCGCGGCGCGTCCGCATGCGGTGGCAGCTGGAG
>JAQBPI010000198.1 GCA_028287605.1 Chloroflexota bacterium | reverse complement strand
AGCGCTGCCACCGCGAGCTGATCAGCCCCTCGTTCTCCATCGCGTTGAGGGCGCGGTAGACGATCGCGGTGTCGGGAGGAGCGCTGGTGCCGAGCTCCGCCAGGCGGTCGCGGAGCTCGTAGCCGTGCCCGGGGCTCTCCTCCAGGAGGAGCAGCAGGCAGGGCCGGAGGAAGTTGACCGGCGCCCCGCCCAGGCGCGCCCCGGAGGTGATCGCCATGCCCGGAAGCCTCCCCTCCCGGGGAGGGCGCCGTCATCCTGCGGTCGGGTGAAAGCGGCAGCGGCGGGGGATGAACCCGGGCCTTCCGAATGGGCCTCGGCCCCACCCGTTCGGGTGGGCGGCCGGCCTCCATCCGGGTGACCACCTCAGCAGATGCGCGGAAGCGGGTCTCCGATGAGCATGTCGACGACCCGGGTGCCGCCGAATCCGGTGCGGATGAACACCATCCCCTCCGGCTCCTCGCGGACCTCGCCGATCCGCGCCGCCTCGGCTCCCTCGGGGAGCGAGCGCATCAGCTCGAGGGCCCGGTCGGCGTCGCCCTCGGCGACGATGGCGACCAGCACCCCCTCATTGGCGATGTAGAGCGGCTCGATGCCGAGGATCTCGGCGACGCCGCGCACCTGGTCGTGGACGGGGAGGCTGTCCTCGTCGATGGCCACCGCGAGCCCCGCCTGCTGGGCGATCTCGTTGAGCACCGTGGCCACGCCGCCGCGGGTGGCGTCGCGCATGAAGTGCACGTCGACCCCCGCGTCGAGCAGGGTCGACACCAGCCTCCAGAGCGGCTGGGTGTCGCTGCGCAGCGACTCGGCCTCGAGGTCGACGTCGCCGCGGGCCAGCATCACGGTGCTGCCGTGGTCGCCGATGGCGCCGTTGAGAAGCACCACGTCGCCGGGCCGGATGCGCCCGTACCCCAGCCGCTGCGGCTCGCGGACCAGCCCCACGCCGGTGGTGGTGATGAAGAGCTGGTCGGCCTTGCCCCGGGGCACCACCTTGGTGTCGCCGGTCACGATGGAGACGCCGGCACGGTCGGCGGCGGCGCGCATCGACTCCACCACCCGGCGGAGCAGGCCGATGTCGAGCCCCTCCTCGAGGATGAACGCCGCCGAGAGGCAGAGCGGCTGGGCGCCGCCGACGGCGAGGTCGTTGACGGTGCCGTTCACCGCCAGCTCGCCGATGTCGCCCCCGGGGAAGAAGAGCGGGCTGACCACGAAGGAGTCGGTGCTCATCGCCAGCCGGGCGCCGTCGAGCCCGGGGATGGTCAGCTGGGCGTTGTCACCCAGCTGGTCGAGGAGCGGGTTGCTGAGCACGTCGGCGAAGAGCGCGGTCACCAGGGTGTGACTCGACTTGCCCCCGGCGCCGTGGCTCATGGTGATCGTGGACTCGCGCAGCGACGGCTTGCGCTTGCGCATCTCGGCGATCCGGGCCAGGACACGCTGCTCCGGATCGGCGATGCGCGCCGTCGCCGCGCGGATGGCGGCGCCCGTTCCCGAACGCGGCGCCGCCTCCTCCTCGCCCATCAGCCGCGGTCCCCGTTGGCCGCGGCACCGGCGAGCACGCGCTCGCGCTCGCGGGAGCGCGAGTAGCGGCCGAAGTTGTAGTAGGCCGCGCAGGCGCCCTCGCTCGACACCATGCAGGTGCCGATCGGGGTCTCGGGGGTGCAGGCGGTGCCGAACACCTTGCACTCCCACGGCTTCAGCACGCCCTTGAGCACCTCGCCGCACTGGCACGCCTTGGGATCGGCCACGCGCACGCCGGGCACGGTGAAGATCTTCTCCGCGTCGAACTCGGCGAACTCGTCGCGGAGCTGCAGGGCGCTCTGGCTGATGAACCCGAGACCGCGCCACTCGAAGTGGGGGCGAATGGAGAACACCCTGCCGAGCACCTCGAGCGACTTGGGGTTGCCGTCGTCGTGGACGACCCGCTTGTACTGGTTCTCGACCTCGCAGCGACCCTCGAGGATCTGGCGCATCACCATGTGCACGCCCTGGAGGATGTCGAGCGGCTCGAAGCCCACCACCACGACCGGCTTGTTGTAGGTCTGGGTGACGAACTCGTAGGGACGGATACCGACCACCGAGGAGACGTGCCCGGGGCCGAGGAAGCCGTCGAGCCGCAGGTCGGGCGAGTCGAGGATCGCCTTCATCGGCGGGATGATGGTGACGTGGTTGCAGAAGACCGAGAAGTTCTTCACCCCCTGGGCCTTCGCGTGCAGCAGGGTGAGCGCGGTCGACGGCGCGGTGGTCTCGAAGCCGATCGCGTAGAACACGACCTTGCGATCGGGGTTGTCCTTGGCGATCTTCAGCGCGTCGAGCGGCGAGTACACCATGCGCACGTCGGCGCCCTCGGCCTTGGCGTCGAGCAGGCTGCCGTTGCCGCCGGGGACGCGCATCAGGTCGCCGAAGCAGGTGAAGATCACCTCCGGGTTGCGTGCGAGGGCGATGCCGTCGTCGAGCCGTCCCATCGGGATGACGCAGACCGGGCAGCCGGGCCCGTGGACCAGCTCGACGTTGCTGGGCAGCAGGTCCTCGATGCCGTACTTGAAGATGGTGTGGGTGTGACCGCCGCACACCTCCATGATCTTCCAGTGCCTGTCACCGGACTCCTCGGTGATCTTCGCGCCCAGCGCACGGGCCAGGTCGGCGTCGCGGAACTCGTCAGCGAACTTCATGAGCCGCCACCTCCGGTGACACGGTGAGAACGGTGCCGTTCTGTTCCGACAGGTCCAGCGACATCGACTCCCCGATCGCCTGCAGCTCCTCCTGGTAGGCGGAGCCCATCTCGCCGAGGATCCTCAGCTGGTCCTTCGCCTCCTCCTCGCTCACCCTGCTGAGGGCGAAGCCGACGTGCACCAGCACGTAGTCACCCGGCTCGCAGGCATCAGGACCCACCAGCAGGAGTGTGTTGACCCGCCGCTGCACGCCGCCCAGCTCGACCTTTCCGAACATGCGGTCCTCATCGAGGTACTCGACGAGGCGCGCGGGAATGGCTAGGCACATGCCGGTTCCTCCAT
>JAQBPI010000187.1 GCA_028287605.1 Chloroflexota bacterium | reverse complement strand
GCGCCTGAGCGAGGAGACCGGCGTGCTGGCCCAGCAGGAGTGGGAGATCCGCCGCCTCGCCAGCGTGGCCGGCCGCCACCTCGACGACCCCGACCTCCTGCCCGTCGGCGCCGCCAGCGCGGTCCAGGAGCGGGCCCGCCTCAGCAGCCTGCTCGGCGCCCACCAGGCCGCCACCGCCGCCTACCACCACGACCTCCAGGCGGAGTACGACCTCTATCGCTCCGCCGCGAGCGACCCCGGGCAGCGCGCCCAGCTCACCGCCGGGGCCGCCGCCGCCCCCGGCCCCGAGGCGCCGGTGGCGGTGACCTCCAACCTCGGCCTGGTGGCCACCCAGCTCGCCCAGGAGGCGGCGCTCGCCGACGCGCAGGCGCGGCTGCGCCAGCTCGGCGCGCTGCTCCCCGCCCAGATGGACGCCATCCGCCGCCACCTCCCCTTCATCGCCCCGGAGGTCGCGCCGGTCAGCCAGGGCTTCGGGCCCACCGACCTCGGCATCGAGCCGCCCCTGACCCGCCAGGGCACCTTCTACCCGCACTTCCACACCGGCATCGACATCGCCGCCCCGGCGGGGACCCCGCTCCACGCCGCCGCCGACGGGGTGGTGCTGATCGCCGCCGCCAGCGTGGACGCCGCCGGCCGGCTGGTGGGCTACGGCAACTACGTCGTCGTCGGCCACGCCGCCGGCTTCCTGACCCTGTACGGGCACATGTCCGGCGTCGCCGTGCACAGCGGCGACCGGGTGCGCCAGGGCGAGGTGATCGGCTTCGAGGGATCGACCGGCAACTCCACCGGTCCGCACGTGCACTTCGAGATCCGCCAGGACGGCACCCTGCTCGATCCGGCGCCCCTGCTGGCGGGCCAGCTGCCGCCCGGCTGAGGACGGCTGGGCTGCGCGGGAGCGGAGCGCGCATCCGGCCGCCGCCCGCTACCATCCAGCCCACTGTGACGTCCACGGACCGCGGTCGGGCCGGACCCGTCCACGAGCGACCGGTCACCGCCGCCGAGGCCCGCGCCCGCGGCCGGGCGCTGCGCGAGACGGTCCCGCGCTCCAGCCACGCCGGCTGGTCGCCGCCGCCGGGCCGTCCCGACCCGGTCACCCTCCTCGAGGAGCAGAACCGCGGCCGGGTGCCCGAGCTGGTGCCGATCCGCTGGGGCCGCATGCTCCAGTCGCCCTTCGCCTTCCTGCGCGGATCGGCGCTGGTGATGGCCACCGACCTCGCCTCCACTCCGGCGACCGGCCTGCTCGTCCAGGCGGTCGGCGACGCCCACCTCGGGAACTTCGGCACCTTCGCCTCCCCGGAGCGCACCCTCCTGTTCGACGTCAACGACTTCGACGAGACCCTCCGCGGCCCCTGGGAGTGGGACGTCAAGCGCCTCGCCGCGAGCGCCGTGGTCGCGGCGCGGGACGCCGGCCTTCCCGAGCAGGCCGGCACCGGCGCCGCCCGCGAGGCGGTGCGCTCCTACCGCACCCGGCTGGCGGGATATGCCGGCCTGACGGTGCTCGACGTCTGGTACTCGCGGGTCGACGCGTCGGCGGCGAGCTCGCTCTTCCGGCGCAACGGCCTGTCGCAGTACCGGCGGGTCATCACCGCGGCACGCAGGCGGACCTCGCAGCGGGTGCTCCCCAGTCTCACCGAGCTGACCCGGAACGGCGGGCGGCGCATCGTCGACCATCCGCCGCTGATCACCCACGACGCCCTGTGCGACGACCGCGACGAGCTCGCCGCCATCCTCGAGGGCTACCTGGACTCGCAGAGCGACGCCCGCCGGCTGCTGCTCGGCCGCTTCCACCTCGAGGACTTCGCACGGAAGGTGGTGGGGGTCGGCAGCGTCGGCACCCGCTGCTACATCGCGCTCCTGGTCACCGCCGCGGGCGACCCGCTGCTCCTGCAGATGAAGCAGGAGATGGACTCGGTGCTGTCCCGGTGGTGGGCCACCGGGCCGGTGCCCCACAACGGCCGGCGAGTGGTCGACGGGCAGCAGGTGATGCAGGCGGCGAGCGACATCTTCCTGGGCTGGACCCAGGGCGGCGGCATCGACTTCTCCGTGCGCCAGCTCTACGACATGAAGGGCTCGGCGGTGGTCGCCGCCATGGACGGGCCGGCGCTCGCCGAGTACGTGGCGCTCTGCGGCTGGGCCCTGGCCCGCGCCCACGCCCGCTCCGGCGACGCCGCCGCGATCAGCGGCTACCTCGGCACCGGCGACGCCTTCGACCAGGCGGTGACCCGCTTCGCCGCCGGCTACGCGACCCAGACGGCGCACGACCACGCCGCGCTCGTCGAGGCGGTGCACGCGGGGCGGGTCACCGCCGCGACCGAGGCCTGAGCCGCGGACGGCTCAGCCGGGCGCGCTGCCGAAGCGGCGCGCCGCCCAGGCGGTCGCCCCCACCAGCCCGGAGTCGGTGCCGAGGGCGGCGACGACCACCCGGCAGCGTGCCAGCGGGACCGCGAAGGCGATCTCCGGCAGGGCGGCGCGCAGCGGGGCGAGGAGCAGCTCGCCGGCCAGGCTGAGCCCGCCGCCGATGGCCACCACCTCGGGGCTGAGCACGTTGACCAGCCCACCCAGGGCGCGGCCCAGGGCACGGCCGGCGTCCTCGAAGAGGCGGCGGGCAAGCGCGTCGCCGGCCTCGGCGGCGGCCTGCACGTCGCGGGCGTCGAGGCTGTCGCCGGCGGCCGCCAGCCGCGACGTCTCACCGGCGGCGAGGGCGGCGCGGGCGCGCAGGGCGATCGCGGTGCCCGAGGCCACGCCCTCGAGGCAGCCCGGGTGCCCCTGGTGGCAGGGCGGTCCGGCGGGGTCGACGGGCATGTGCCCGAGCTCGCCGGCGGTGCCGGCCGCGCCGGTGTAGAGCTCGCCGTCGAGCACCATGCCGCCGCCGACCCCCGTGCTCACGGTGACGAAGACGAAGTCGCGGGTGCCCCGTCCCGCTCCCAGCGTCCACTCGGCGAAGCCGGCGAGGTTGGCGTCGTTCTGGAGCACCACCGGGCAGCCGAGCATGGCGCCGAGCAGCCCGGCGGCCTGCAGCCCCTCCCAGCCGGGCAGGTTGGGGGCGGCGTAGACCACCCCGGCGCCGGGGTCGAGCGGCCCGGGAACGCCCATGGCCAGCCCCGCCGGGGCCCTGCCACCGGTCGCCTCGAGCACCGCCGCGGCGACCGCATGGAGGACGGCGATCGGCCCCTCGGCGGCGGGGGTGGGACGGCGCACCGGCTCGTCGTGGGTCCCGGGCCCGGTGGCGACGGCTGCGCGGATCAGCGTGCCCCCCAGGTCGACCCCGACGAGGGCGCGGGTCACCTCCGGGCGCTCTCCGCCGCCGCGGCCACGACCCGGTCGGCCGCCGCCGGATCGTCGTCCTCCATCGAGTGCCAGTGGGCGCCGGCGGCGAGGGCGTTCGCCTGGGACGGCCCCCAGTTGCCCGAGACATACGGGTGCACCGGCCCGGGCTGCCGGATCACCGGGTCGACGATCTCCCACCCGCGCTCCACCTCGTCCTCGCGGATGAAGAGGGTGTGGTCGCGATGGAGCACGTCGTGGAGCAGCCGCTCGTACGCCTCCGGCGGCGAGACCTTGAAGGAGCTGCCGTAGCCGAAGTCCATGTGCACCTTCTGGGTGCGGATCTCCGGCCCGGGCTGCTTCGCGATGAAGCTGAAGGAGATGCCCTCGTCAGGCTGGATGCGGATCACCAGGTGGTTGGAGTGGACCGCGTGCGTCCCTCCGCTTCCCGAGAACAGGTGGAGGGGCACGTCCTTGAAGGCGATGGTGACCCGGGTCTCGCGGGCGCGCAGCCGCTTGCCGGTGCGCAACAGGAACGGCACCCCGGCCCAGCGCCAGGAGTCGATGCGGAGGCGCAGCGCCGCGTAGGTCTCCGTGGTCGAGTCGGGAGCCACCCCGGGCTCCTCGCGGTAGCCGCGCACCGGGACCCCGTCGATCTCCCCGGCGGTGTACTGCCCGCGCACCACCTGGGCGGGGTCGACGGGGTGGCAGGCGGTGAGCACCTTCACCTTCTCGTTGCGCAGCGCCTCGGCGTCGAAGCTGACCGGCGGTTCCATGGCGACGATCGAGAGCACCTGGAAGAGGTGGTTCTGGACGATGTCGCGGATCGCCCCGGTCTCCTCGTAGAAGGCGCCGCGCTGCTCCACGCCCAGCGACTCGGCGACCCCGATCTCGACCTGGGTGATGCAGTCGCGGTTCCACACCCGCTCGAAGACGGCGTTGCCGAAGCGGAAGACGAGCAGGTTCTGCACCGTCTCCTTGCCCATGTAGTGGTCGATGCGGAAGATGCGCTCCTCGGAGAGCACGGCGTGGAGCGCATCGTTCAGCGCCCGGGCCGACTCGACGTTGTGGCCGAACGGCTTCTCGATGATCACCACCGCCCGCTTCGCGATGCCGCTGCGGTCGAGCTGGCCGACCAGCGGGATGAACGCCGAGGAGGGCACCGCGAGGTAGACGACGCAGGACTCCTCGCCGAGACGGGCGGCGAGCGCCTCCATCCCGTCGGCGGAGCTGACGTAGTCGAGCCGCCGGGCGAAGCGCGCGAACACCGCCTCGTCGAGCCCGGTGCGCGAGTGGGCGGCGATCGACTGGCGTGCGTGCTCGCGCAGGTCGTCGACGGTCCAGGGATCGGTGGCGTAGCCGATCACCCTGCCGCGCTCGGGGAGGAGGTTCTCGGCCTCGAGGTTGTAGAGGGCGGGGAGCAGCTTGCGGGCGGCGAGGTCGCCGGTGATGCCCACCACCACGATGTCCTGAGGATCGGACCGGCTGAGCGTCATCGCCGGTGCCGCCGGCTCAGCGCCGCTGCAGATGCCGGACGGTGGCGGAGAGCACCTTGACGACGACGGCGGCGAGGAAGAGCCCGAGGACGGTGTAGAAGAGGGGCAGCATCGCCCCCGGCGTGGTCCAGTCGTAGATGGCGAGGATGCCGGCGAGCACCAGCCCCACGACGGTGAGCACCAGCAGGGCGACCACGGTGCGGGTCGCGCCGTCGAGCTCCGGCCGTCCGCGCAGCGCCACCGCCGGGCTCGGTGAGAGGTCGCCGCCGGGGAACCAGTGGCGCCCGATGCCGCCGAGGACCTGCGCCCCGAGGGCGGCGAGGAAGATCCCCAGCACGGTGAAGAAGAGGGGCAGCACCGCCCCGGGGGTGGTCCAGTCGTACACCGCGAGGACGCCGCCCAGCACCAGGCCGACGGCGCAGGCCGCGAAGCAGGCCACGGTGAACCAGGTGAGCATGTCGAGCTTCGGCAGCCGGGCGGCCAGCCGCTGGTGGAGGGGCTCCGGCTCGACCGGCTCCTCTCGGAAGTAGCTGAAGTAGATGTCGGGAGTGGCAGAGACCCCGGAGACGCGCATCTGCGTGCCGAGCGCGCTCTCCGGCGTCGCCTCGCCGGGGACGGCGGAGGAGATCAGCCCCGGCTGGGGGCCGGGGTAGAGGCGCCGCTCCTCGCGGCGGCCGTCGGGGTACTCGAGGCGGAGCAGGCCGCAGCGCTCGCAGTGCCAGGCCTTGATGGGCAGGCCGCCGACGACGGGGCCGTAGTACATGGTGGTGCGGCGCGGGCCCTCGGGCCCCCTGGCGCCCTGGTAGGGGGCGAACTCGTGGGCCATCACCCCCACCACGGGGGCGGGGTGGTCGCACTCCTCCGGAGTGGGCGGCGACAGGGCGACCTCAGCCTGCGACATCGGAGGCGATTGTACCGGCCCCGAGGCGCGACTCAGGGGCGCGGGGCGCCGCGGGGCCGCGCCACCGGTCGCCGCCCCCGCTCGGCGAGGGCGATCTCGGTGGCACGGGCGTGGGCGGCGGCCTCC
>JAQBPI010000181.1 GCA_028287605.1 Chloroflexota bacterium | reverse complement strand
CGGACGGCGGTGTCCTCGGCTCCCAGCCGGGCGAGCGCCTCCGCGGCGCCCAGCCGCGCCCGGTCGGCGGCGTGCTGGGCGCCGAGCACCTCCTTCTCGGTGCGCAGCAGCGCCAGCCGGGCCTGGTGGCGGCGCGCCGCGGCCTCGAGCGCCGCGTGGTCGGCATCGAGGTGCTGCTCCTGCCCGGCCAGCGCCTCGACCTGACCACCGATCAGCTCCGCCTGGGTCAGGGCCGCGGCGGCGAGGTGGTCGCGACCCTCGCGCAGGTGGCCGCGGGCGCTCTCCTCCAGGCGCGGCCGCTCGCGCTCCAGCGACTGACGCTGCAGCCGCAGCCGCGTCCGGGCGGTGACCACCCCCGCAATCCCCTGCCGGATGGCGTCGGCGATCGCCAGCTCCCGCGAGTAGGCGAGCTCGAGCGCCGCGATCGGGTCCTCCGGGCCCTGCAGCCGGCGTGCCCGGGCGCGCAGCAGCCACCCGAGACGCCGGCGCAGGCCCATCGGGCTATCCCGGGGCGCCGGTGCGGCGGATCCGCTCGGGAGCGGGCGGCTCCTCCGGCGCGGTCTCGGCGCGGCCGTTCTGCGCCACCGGCACCGCCGGGCTCGGCGCCAGGCTGCTGCGCAGCGCCTGCAGCGCGGTGAACCCCCGGGCGATGGAGCCGAGGACGGCGTCCTGCACCCCCTCGGTGCCGTTGAGCACCACCAGGTTGTCGATGTCGCCGATCGGCTTCGCCGCGGCCGCGACGATGTTCACCGCCTGCTCGGCGAGCTGCTGGGCGATGACCGCCTCCTGGTTGACGGCGAGCGCCTCGGCGCGCGCCTTGATCGACGCCGCCTCGGCGAGCCCGTGCGCCTCGGTGGCCCTCGCCTCGGCGAGCCCCCGCGCCTGGGTGGCGTCGGCCTGGGCGGTGCCGATCGCCCGGGTCGACCCCGCCTGCGCCTCCGCCTCGACGCGGATCTTCTCCGCCGACGCCGACGCCTCGACCTTCACCCGATCGGCGTTGGCGGCGGCGGCGAGCTGGGTCTCCTTGGCGTTCGCCTCGGCGCGGGAGATGCGCGCGTCGCGCTCGGCCTCGGCGAGGGTGCGCTGGCGGTAGGCCTCGGCGTCGGCGGGCTTGCGCACCTCCGCCTGCAGCGACTGCTCGATGCGCTGCGCCTCGAGCACGGCGACCTTGGTCTGCTCCTCGACCACCCGCTGGCGGGCGATCTGCTCGGCGAGCGGACCGGACTGCGAGGCGTCGCGCTGGGCGCGGTCGATCTCCGCCTGGTAGCCGGCCTTCTTGATCTCCGCCTCGCGCCGGGCGGCGGCCTTCAGCGCCTCGGAGGCCTGCTCCTGCTCGGTGGCCTCGCGGTCGGCGGAGGCCTGGGCGATGCGCGCCTCCTTCTGCACCGCGGCGGCGTGGGGCGCGGCCAGGCTCTTGATGTACCCGGTGGGGTCGTCGATCTCCTTGATCTGCAGGGTGTCGATGACCAGGCCGAGCTTCTGCATCTCCTCGGCGGAGTGCGAGCGGGTGCGCTCGGTGAGCGCCTCGCGGTCGCGGATCATCTGCTCGACGGTGAGGCCGCCCACGATCGAGCGCAGGTGGCCCTCGAAGACGTTCTTGATCTTCTGCTCGACCTCGGCCGGCGCCTTGTCGAGGAACCGCCGTGCGGCGTTGGAGATGGACACGAAATCATCGCCGACCTTGTAGATGACCACCGCCTTGACCACCACGGGGATGCCCTGGGTGGTCACGCAGGTGATGTCCAGCTCGGTCTCGTTGGCGTCGAGGGAGAGGGTGCGCACCTTCTGGAAGCCGGGCAGGACGAGCACGCCCTTGCCGGTGACGATCTTGAATCCCATGCTCTCGCCGACGCCCTCGACGGGCTCGTGCTTGAAGCCAGAGATGATCAGCGCCTCGTTGGGTTCGGCGACGCGCCACATCGCGCGGAAGACCAGGGCGACCACCAGCAGCACGCCGAGCAGGCCGCCGGCGCCGGCGATGACCAGACCGATGACGGTGTTCATGACAACCACCTCTCAGCCGCCTACGCGGGGCTGACGTACACGGTTCGCGGCGCGAAGTACTCGATGACCACCACCCGGGTGCCCGGGCCCATGGCCTCGCCCGCCTCTGCCGCGTGAGCGAGGAAGGCCTCGGTGCCGCCGCGGACCGGGAGCATCACCTCACCGGTCCGGCCCGGTCCGATGCCGCCGGTGACGCGACCGACCTTGCCGACGATGCTGTGATCGTCGCTGTCGACGACGTGCCCTGCCATGGTTCCTCTCTCGTGCGCGCCGGCGCGCTGGGTGGGGGGCCTCCCCAGGCCATCATCCGCGGATCTCGCCCATCCGGATGTCGCAAGGGGGTAAAGACAGCCCGCCACCGCGATGGAGCATGGCGGCGGCGCGCACCCGAGCGGCACGCTCCAGCTCGACGCCGCGGGCGAGGTCGGCGACCCGCTCGTCCGCCTCCTCGCCGGCGCGGAGCAGGACGCTCTCGCACAGCCGGTCGAGGCTGTGGCGGGTGCCGTGGACCAGCCGTGCGGTGCGCTCGAGCTGCTCGGGGGCGGCGTCGGCCAGCGGCCAGAGGCGGCGGAGCTCGTCGTCGAGGCGGCCCGCCAGCCGCTCGGCATCGCCGAGGAGCCAGCCCGCGTGGAGGTCGTCGTGGCCGGCCGCCACGGCCCGCGCCCACAGGCGGTCCTCGTGGAGACGGCCGCGCAGCTCCGCCACCCGGCACTGAGCCGGGGTGGCCGCCCGCTCACGGTTCAGCGCCAGCGCGAGGCGGGCGAGCCAGGCCCGTCGAGGAAGGGGCCGGCGCGCCCTGCGGTGGTCGTGCACCAGCCTCGCCACCAGCACGACCGGCGGCGCCGACAGCGGGACCAGCGCCGCGAGCGCGGCGACCAGAGGCGGCACGGCACTCCCATGCTACGCCCGGACGGCCAGCCGCGTACCTCCGGCGACCGGAGCCCGCCGGCGCGGCACCCGTCACCTGCCGGGATACAGTACGTTGCATGACGCAACTTCGGACCCGGTTGAGGGACGGCGCCCTGGTGGTCATCCGCCCGCTCGACCCCACCGACCGCGAGGCCTACCTCGATCTGTTCGACGGGATCGGCCCCGAGTCGCGCTACCGGCGCTTCCTGGGCCCGAAGCGCCAGCTGACCGCCGCCGAGGTGCGCTACTTCCTCGAGGTCGACCACCACGACCACGAGGCGCTGGTGGCCATCGACGTGAGCACCGGGACGGGGCTGGGGGTGGCCCGCTTCGTCCGCGACCGCATGGATCCGGGCGTCGCCGACAGCGCCATCACCGTGGTCGACGCCGCCCAGGGCCGCGGCGTCGGCGGGGCGCTCCTGGCCCGGCTCGCCGAGCGCGCCCGCGAGGAGGGGGTGGACCGGCTCTCCGCCGACGTGCTCCAGGAGAACCGGCGCATGGTGGCGATGCTCCTCCACCGCGGCGGCCGCCCGGCTCCCGGCGGCGGGGCCGGGGTGCGCCACTTCGAGCTGCCGCTCAACTCCTGAGGCCTGGCGACCTGGAGCGCACGTTCCCAGCAAAGACTCGTAGAGTCCATACTCATGACGTACCGGGTCGAGCAGCTGGCGGCGGCGGCCGAGGTCTCGGTCGACACCGTCCGCTACTACCAGTCGCAACGGCTGCTGCCCCCGCCGCGGCGCCAGGGACGGCTCGCCCTCTACGGCGAGGAGCACGCCGAGCGGATCCGCGAGGTGCGGGCGCTGCAGCGCAAGGGCCTGACCCTGGCGGCGGTGCGCCGGGTGCTCGATGGCCGGCTCGGCGCCGCCGACCAGGACCTCGCCGCCGCGGTGGCCGCGGTCCGCGCCGAGGAGGAGAC
>JAQBPI010000169.1 GCA_028287605.1 Chloroflexota bacterium | reverse complement strand
GGCGCTTCCCGAGAGCGACGACGAGGCCCGCCTCCTCGAGGTGGACGTCGCCGCCATCCGGCCCAACCCCGAGCAGCCGCGCCGCGACTTCGACGCCGATGCGCTCTCCACCCTCGCCGACTCCATTCGCGCTCACGGCCTCCTCCAGCCGATCGTGGTGGAGCGCGACGGCGCCGGCCTGCGGCTGGTGGCGGGCGAGCGCCGGCTCCGCGCCGCCGCCCTCGCCGGGCTCTCCCGCATCCCCGCCCTGGTGCGCCCGGCGACGCAGTCGGGCCGGGAGGCGCTCGAGCTCGCCCTCGTGGAGAACCTGCAGCGCACCGACCTCTCCCCGCTGGACGAGGCCGCGGCCTACGCCCGGCTCGCCGACGCCTTCGGGCTCTCCCACGAGGCGATCGCCCTCCGCGTCGGCCGCAGCCGGGCGGCGGTCACCAACACCGTCCGCCTGCTCGCCCTCCCCGCCGCGGTCCAGACCGCGCTCCGCGAGGGACGGCTCACCGCCGGCCACGCCCGCGCCCTGCTCGGCGCCCCCAGCGACACCGACCGGCTCGAGCTCGCCGAGGCGGTGGGGGTCCACGGGCTCTCCGTGCGCCAGGTCGAGTTCGAGGTCGGCCGCCGCGCCGCGATCGCCGCCGCCCTGCCGTCTCCCGCCTCACCGGGACGCGCCAAGACGGCCCAGGCGCCCGCGCCCCTCGGCGCCGACGACAGCATGCTGGAGCGCAGCCTCGAGGACGCGCTGGGCACCCAGGTCCGCCTCCGCCGCCGCCGTCGCGGCGGGCAGCTGCTCATCGAGTTCTTCGACGACGACCAGCTCGACGGCCTCTACACCCGCCTCGGCGGCGCGCCCCTCTGAGCCCGCAGCGCGCCGATCCTCGGTCCGCGCCGTTGGCGGAGGGCGCCGCCCCCGTCGGCTCCCCCGGGTCACCGACCCGGCGCCCATATAATCGGGCACCGTGCCTCAGCTCACCACCGACCCCCCGGAGGTGGCGGCGCCCTCCGCACCGCAGCCTCCCCGGCGCCGGTGGGAGAACCGCAACCTCGTGCGCGACATCCTCGAGGTGCTGGCGCTCGCGTTCGCGCTGTACATCGTGATCGCGCTCGCCCTCCAGACGGTCCGCGTCGAGGGCGACAGCATGGTGCCGACGCTCAGGAACAACGATCTCCTCTTCGCCGACAAGCTCTCCTACCATCTCCACGCCCCCGACCGCGGCGACATCATCGTTCTCAAACCGCCGGACGAGCCCAACCGCGACTTCATCAAGCGGATCGTCGGCGTGCCCGGTGACACCATCGAGATCGACGGGCACTACTCCTCGAACGGGCGTCAGCGCGCGGCGGTGCTGATCAGGCCCGCGGGCGCCAGCGGCTTCCAGGTGCTCAAGGAGCCGTACCTCCCCGACCAGACCAAGGACCCGTGGGACGAGATGACCTTCTGCTGCGACGCCGGCGGCCGCGCCACCACCGAGCCGCAGCCCCTGGTCATCCCCAAGGACGACTACTTCGTGATGGGCGACAACCGGAACCGCTCCCGCGACTCGCGCTTCATCGGGCTGATCCCGCGGAACAACGTGCTCGGCCGCGCCTGGATCCGCATCTGGCCGCCGGGCCGTCTGGGCTTCCTGGGCCCGGGCCCCTCGCTCGCGGCCGCGCTGCTGCCTCTCCCGCTGCTCGGTCTGCGCCGCCGGCGGCAGCTCCTCGCCGCGCTGCGGCGGCGGGGCTAGCCGGCCGCCTCGACCACCCACCTCGACTGGGTCCGCTCCCAGTCGACGAGCTCGGACGGCTCGAAGAACAGCGCCACCTCCTCGGCGGCCCGCTCCGGCGAGTCGCTGCCGTGGATCACGTTCATCCCGAGGTCGACGGCGAAGTCGCCGCGGATGGTGCCGGGCGGCGCGGACGCCGGGTTGGTGGGGCCCATCATCGCCCGGACCATGGCGACCGCGTTGGGAGCCTCCCACACCATCGCCACCACCGGGGACGAGGTGACGAAGCCCACCAGGCCGGGGAAGAAGGGCTTCTCCCGGTGCTCCGCATAGTGGCGCCCGGCCAGGCCCTCGTCGATCTGCATCAGCTTCAGCGCCACCGGCTTCAGGCCGCGGAACTCCAGGCGGCGGATCACCTCTCCCACCAGCCCGCGCTGCACCCCGTCGGGCTTGACCAGCACAAGGGTTCGCTCGACCGTCATGTTCCTGCCAAGATCGTCATGAACTTCTCCGCGTCCCGGAAGGGTCCGATCACCGCGCCACGGAGGCCGCCCTCGAGCACGCTCCACGCCAGCCGCCGGACGTCCTCGGCGGTCACCGCCTCGATGCGCTCCACCACGGTCTCGGGGAGGAGGATCTCGCCGCCGAGCAGCTCCTGCTGACCCAGGTAGCTGCACGTCGAGTTGGTGCCCTCGAGGTGCAGCACCAGCCGGCCGCGGGCGTACTCGCGGGCACGGCCGAGCTCCTCCTCGTCGACGAGCTCGTCGGCCAGCCGGCGCAGCTCGGCGACCGCCGCCGCCAGCGCCGACCGGGCCTGGCGCGGCTCGCAGCCCAGGTAGATGCCCAGCGCGCCGCTGTCCCACAGCTTCACGGTGAAGGAGTGGACGTCGTAGGCGAGCCCTCGGTTCTCGCGCAGCTCGAGGAAGAGCCGGCTCGACATCCCCTCCCCGAGGATGATGTTGAGCACGTCGAGGGCGAAGCGGTCGGCGTCGCGGTAGCCGGGCGCGCGGCTGCCGATGATCAGGTTCGCCTGCTCGGTGCGCCGATTGACCAGGCGCACCTCGCCGCGCGCGGGCGCGGGAAGAGCCGGCAGCATCGCCGGGCGCGTGCCGGTGCCCCAGCCGCCGACCACCCCGGCGACCAGCTCGACGGCGGAGTCGTGCTCCACGGCCCCCGCGACGCTCACCACCACGCTGTCCGGGTGGTAGTGCTCGCCCAGGTAGCGCAGGCAGTCCTCGCGCTCGAAGCTCCGCACCGTCTCCTCGGTGCCGGCGACGTCGCGCCCCAGGGGATGGTCGGGCCACATCACCTCGTCGAAGAGGGTGCCCACGTACTCCTGGGGATTGTCGAGGTACATGCGCAGCTCCTCGATCACCACCTGCCGCTCCTTCGCGAGCTCGGCGGGGTCGAACGTGGAGTGGAAGGCCATGTCGCCGAGCACGTCGACGGCGAGGGGGAAACGCTGTGCGGGCACCTTCGCCCACAGCATCGTCAGCTCCCGATCGGTGGCCGCGTTGAGCACTCCGCCCACGCCCTCGACCGCCTCGGAGAGCGACTTCGCGGTGGGATAGCGCCGGCCCCCCTTGAAGAGCATGTGCTCGATGAAGTGGGAGAGCCCGCCCCGCTCCGGCTCCTCGTAGCGCGAGCCCACCCCGAACATCACGGAGATCGACACGGAGGCGCGCTCACGCATCGGCGCGGTGATGACGCGCACGCCGTTGGGCAGTCGGGTGAGGCGATACGCGCTCCCGGTACCGGGCACGGGGCGGGAGTCTACTCGACCGCGGCCCTCGGCACCGGCCGGCACCCCCGCCATCAGCGCTCGGCCGCCGACTGTCGGCCCGCGAGCACGATGGCGTCGCCCAGCCCGGTGCCGCCGAGGCGGCCGCGCACCGCCATCTCGTTGACCAGGTTGACAACCCGCCAGACAACCGTCACCTGCACCACCCGGGTGCCGTCGCCGGCAAGCGCCGTCTCGGTGATCGCATGCGACTCGTCGCCCAGGTCGCCCGCCGACAGCGCGCCGGCGCCCGGCCGGGCGTCCAGCTCGGCCACGACCCGCCTCATCCCGTCATGGGCGCCGGCGGCGGCGGCGAACGCGGCCACCGTGGGGACGACGTCGAGTGGACCGTTGGCGGTGGCGAGCTCCGGCACCTGGCGCACGTAGTGGGCGCTGGCGACGCCGCTCAGACCGGCGGCGCGCAGCGCGCTCTGCACCCCGGCCTGGCCCCAGAGCGCGGCGGCATCGGCCGGGTGCGGAGCCTCGGCGGCGACGAACCCCGCGGCGGGAAGGCGGTCGAGCGGGAGCACGTAGCTCGCCGGCGCC
>JAQBPI010000134.1 GCA_028287605.1 Chloroflexota bacterium | reverse complement strand
CTGGCACGGGTCGGGCGACAGCTCGCCCTCCGGTCCCTTGACGAGCATGAGCCTCATGAAGCTGCGCATGTGCGCCGCGATCGCCTCGCGGTCGAGCCGGCAGAAGACCTCCCGGCCCTCCCGGCGGGTGCTGATCACCTGGGACCGGCGCAGGATGCGCAGGTGCCAGCTCATCCGTGGCTGGCTCACCTTGCAGAGCTCGGCGAGCTCCGACACCCGCACCTCGGCTGCGCCGGCGAGGCGCTCGACGATGGTGAGGCGGGTGGGGTGGGCCAGACCCTCGAAGTGCACGCTGAGCTCCGTCGGAGGTGGGACCAGCCGGCGCGGCGCGGCGAGACGCGGCGGCCGACGGCCGGGATCCATAACGGCCCCTTTCATAAAGGATAATTAGATAAAGGCTCCTTTATGCATACTACCTCCCCGGGGCGCCGTCGTGCTCGCCGCCCGGGTCGGGCTGCTCCCGCCGCTCCACCTCGAGCTCGCGCTCGTGCACCTCCTCCGCCCCGGTGTCGGTCCTCGGCAGCACCGCCTGGAGGATGGCCATCACCACCACGATGACCACGATCACCACCACGAACAGGGCCACCCCGATGATCAACGAGCCGAAGGGGCTGGGGGTGGCGGCGGCGGGCGGAAGCAGAGCGGTCGGGTCCGGCACCGCCCTACGATGACAGAGCGATGGCAGAGGGCATCCCGGAGGCGCAGGCCGCCCTGGAGGTCGAGCGCGGACGGGTGAGGTTCCGCGCCCGGCGCCCGGCGGTGCTGGTGCTGCCCTTCGCGATCTTCACGGAGATCGCCGGGCTGCTCTTCCTGCTCGACGGCCTGAGCTACGGCTGGGCGGTGATGGCGGCGCCGGTGGGGGCCCTGCTGGTGACCGGGCTGCTCTTCCGCCCGGTGCTCGAGCTCACCCGCGAGGGGCTGCTGCAGCGCCAGTACCCGTTCAGCAGCCTCACGCGGTGGGAGGTGATCGACCACCTCGACATCACCCGCGCGGGCAACCGGGTGGTGCTCGCCTACCGGCTCCGCGAGGGCGTGCCGCCGCCGCGCCGCCAGCCCGCCGCCGCCCTGCTCCGCGCCGCCGGGCGGCCCTTCGACGGCGGCTGGTTCGCCGACTCGCTCGCCGGGCGCCCGGAGGACATCCTGGCGACGGTTCGCGGCTACCACGCCGACCCCTCCCGCCGCGCCGCGCTTCCCGAGGCGCGGCGGTGACCGCGGCCACCAGGGGGAAGGCTGTCAGCGACGCAGGGGGAAGGCTGTCAGCGACGAAGGAGCTGATGGCCTGGGGGGAGGCCCCCCTCCCAATTCTGCGCGTCAGCGCAGAGAGCCCAATAGGAGCTGATGGCCTGGGGGAGGCCTCCCAGTCTGCGCGGCAGCGCAGAGAGCCCAGGCCGCTCAGCTCCCGCCCGGGCCCGAGGCCCGGCGGGCCTGCTCGAGCAGGAGGCGCTCGCCGTCCTCGCGCTCGTGGCGCACCCGGCGCCGGTGCCACCACCAGGCGCCGGCGCCGAGGACCACGACCACGCCCAGGCCGATGTAGCCGGAGCGGGTCACCAGGGTGACGGCGCGATCGCCGACGAGCAGCACCGCGGTCACCACCGCGCCCACCCAGAGGGCGCCACCGAGCAGGTTGGCGGCGAAGAAGCGCGGCCAGGGCATGCCGTTCATGCCCGCGAGCGGCCCCGCGAAGATCCGCAGCAGGGCGACGAAGCGGCCGAAGAAGACGGCCAGCACCCCCCAGCGCCGGAAGAAGCCCTGGGCGACGGCCATCCGGCGCTCGTCGTAGAGGCGCCGCATCCCGGGCACCCCGGCGAGCCTGTGCCCCCAGCGCCGCCCCACCCAGTAGCCGATGTTGTCGCCGGTCACCGCCCCGACGCAGGCACAGGCCGCCACCAGCGCGGGGTTCAGGTTGCCCCGCGCCGCCAGGAGGGCGCCGGCGATGAGCACCGTCTCGCCGGGAACCGGCACTCCCATCGACTCGATGCCGACGCCGAGGAGGACGATCACGTAGGCGAAGGCGCCGACATGGTCGACGAGGGAGCTGAGGGCCTGGTCCACCACCGCGCGGCGCCGGCCCGGCTCTGCTAGCCGCCCTGGGCCATGCGCTGGAGGCGGGCGATCCGCTCCTCGAGCGGCGGGTGCGTGGAGAAGAGGTTGGCGAAGGAGGGGCGCCGACCGCCGAAGGGGTTGACGATGAAGAGCGGCGCGACCGCCGGCGCCACCTGCATGGGGATGCGGCGGGTGGCCGACTCGAGCTTCTGCAGGGCGTTGGCCAGCGCCAGCGGGTCGTGGCAGAGCTGGGCTCCGCAGGTGTCGGCCTGGTACTCGCGGGCGCGGCTGATGCCCAGCTGGATGATGGTCGCGGCGATCGGGGCCACGATGATCAGCAGCAGCACGGTGATCCAGGACTCGCCGCCCTCGCCGTCGCGGTTGCCGCCGAAGCCTCCGAAGATGAGCGCGAACTGCCCCATCTGGGCGATGAACGAGATCCCCATGGCGATGGTCGCCGCCAGCGAGGCGGTGAGGATGTCGCGGTTGCGGACGTGGCAGAGCTCGTGGCCGAGCACGCCGCGGAGCTCACGCTCGGTGACCAGGTTGAGGATGCCCTGGGTGCAGCACACCGCCGCGTGCCGGGGGTTGCGGCCCGTGGCGAACGCGTTGGGCGAGGGGTCGTCGCAGATGTACACCCGGGGCTTCGGCATCCGCGCCGCGGCGCAGAGCTCGTCGACGATGCGGTGCAGCGCCGGGAACTGCTGCGGCGTGACCTCCTGGCCACGCACCGCGGCGATGGCCAGCTTGTCGCTGTTCCAGTAGGCGATGCCGTTCATGAACAGGGCGAAGACGGCGGCGATGATCAGCCCGGTGGTGCGCCCGATGGCGCCGCCCACGAGCAGGAACAGCCCGTCGAGAAGGGCGAGGAGGAAGGCGGTCTTGAGGTTCTGCCACATGGTGCGGAGGGGCTCCTGAGCGGGGTACCCGGACAGCGAGGGGAATCCGGGCGTGAGACTACCCCGCTGGGGCGGAGATTACGCCTCCGGGATGACCTCCAGATAAACGGACAGGGCGAGGGGGTCAGGCGGTGAGGGCGCCGAGGTCCGCGCCGGCCGCCTCGAGCGCCGCGGCAGGATCGGTGCCCAGGGCGCTCGCCGCCGCCCGCAGGGTCTGCTCCACCTCGGCGGCGCCCACGTTGCCGAGGTGCCCGACGCGGATGCCGCGGCCGGCGAAGGCCCCCAGGCAGCCCGCCACCAGCACCCCCCGGGCGGCCATCCCGGCACGCAGATCGGCCTCGGCGACCCCCTCGGGAACGGCCAGCACGCTGAGCGTCGGCGCCAGCGCCGCGGCCTCGGTGAGCGGGGTCAGCCCCAGCGCCGCCATCCCCGCGCGCAGCCCCGCGGCCACGCGCCGGTGGCGCTCGAAGCGCGGGCCCAGCCCCTCGGCCTCGATGGCGTCGAGCGAGACGCCGAGGGCGCGGACGAGGCTGGTGGCGTGGGTGGAGAAGTAGCGGGTCGGCTCCTCCATCACCGGCTCCCAGCGGCGCAGGTCGGCGTAGTACGCGGCGATCGAGCCGAGCTCGGCGCGGCGCTCGCGGGCGCGCTCGGAGACGGCGGCGACGGTGAGGCCGGGGGGCAGACCGAGGCCCTTCTGCGCGCCGGTGATGACCACGTCGACGCCCCAGGCGTCCATCGACTCCTCCACCGCCCCGGTGGCGCAGACGCCGTCGAGCACCACCAGGGCGCCGCACTCGCGGGCGGCGGCGACCAGCCCGGCGACGTCGGCGAGCACCCCGGTGCTGGTGTCGACATGGGTGACGGTGACCAGGGCGGGCGCCGGGCCGGCGGCGCAGGCGCGGCGCACCTCCTCCGGGTCGAGCCGCCTCCCCCACCCGGACCGCAGCGGCACCACGTCGTTGCCCAGCGCGGTGCCGATCTCGGCGAAGCGGTCGCCGAAGAAGCCCTCGCTGCACACCACCACCCGGTCGCCGGGGCGGGCGTGGTTGACCAGCGCGACCTCCATGGCCAGCGTGCCCGAGCCGGCGAAGACGTGGACCAGCGCGGCCTCCGAGCCCACCAGCCCGCGAATCCCCCGCTGCGCCCGCCGCACCGCGGCCGCGTTCTCCGCGGAGGTGTGGCTGCGCACCGGCTCGGCGAGCGCCTGGAGGACGTCCTCCCGCACCGGGACGGGGCCGGGGATCATCAGCAGGGGCTCGGTCATCGGTCTCCTTCCAACCTCCCTCACCGGCCTGGGGCGGGGATGCTCATCGTAGCCAGCCGCCACGACGGGGCGGTGGCTACGCTGTGGTCCGGTGGCGACGGCGGATCAGGAGGAGCGGCGGTGCCCCAGACCGAGGCGAGCGGCGCGAGCATCCACTGGGAGGAGCAGGGCGGCGGCGAGCCGCTGCTGCTGGTGATGGGCTTCGGTCTCAGCAGCGACGCGTGGCTGCCGATGCTGCCGATGCTCGGGGGCTTCCGGGTGATCCGCTTCGACAACCGCGGCACCGGCGGCTCCGGCCCCTGCGGCGACGGCTTCACCGTCGAGACCATGGCCGGCGACGCCGCCGCCGTGCTCGACGCCGCCGGGGTCGAGCGGGCGCACGTCCACGGGATCTCGATGGGCGGCATGATCGCGCTCAGCCTCGCCCTCGATCACCCCGACCGGGTGGGCTCGCTGCTGCTCGGCTGCACCACCGCGGCGCCGCTGCGCATCGCCAACGGCGGCCAGGCGGTCGAGCTCGCCCAGGCGACCGTGCGGATGAGCTCCGACCCCGACGGCGCCCTCGACCGCCTGCTCCCGCTGCTCTTCAGCGACGCCTTCCTCGCCGAGAACCCGTCGGTGCGCGAGCTCGGCCCGGTGCTCTCCGCCTCCGGGTCGCGCCCCGACACGGTCATGGCGACGATGCGGGCGATGGCCGACCTCGGCACCGGACGGGCGTTCGACGTCTCCGGCCGCCTCGGCGAGATCGGCGTCCCCACCCTGGTCCAGCACGGCGACGCCGACCGCCTGATCCCCGTGGAGGAGGGCCGCCTCCTCGCCGCGGGCGTCCCCGGCGCCGAGTACCAGGAGCTGGAGGGCACCGGCCACGCCTACGGGATGGAACGCCCCGTCGAGGCCTTCAGCCGGCTGCTGGACTTCCTGGCCGCCCACCCCCTGGGCGGGAGCCGGCGATAACGAAAAGAGGAGCGGGGCACGGTGCCCCGCCCCCCTCGCAGAGGAGTCCCCCCCTCTCGGGGCCCCCTCTCACCGCCTACAGGCAGCCGACCACCGGAAGGCAGACGTTCGCCGAGACGGGAAGCGACTTGGTCAGGTTGCCGGTCACGCCGGAGACCGACGGGAGCGACACGGGAAGCGCGTTGGTCACCGAGCCCAGCAGGCCGTTGACGGTGCCGGTCACGGTGTTCAGGGTGCCGGTGACCGTGCTGGTCACGCCGCCCACCATGGGAAGCGCCGGCAGGCTCAGCTGCGGCACCGCGGGGACGTTGAGGTTGATCGAGGGCTTGGAGCCGGCCGCGCTGGTCTGCGCCGAGGTCAGGCCGCCGGTGAGGCCGCCCAGGGTCGAGGTCACGGTGTGGACCACGCCGGGGAGGGTGCCGGTGGGATCGAGGCCGGCGACGGTGCCGAGCACCCCGGTCGCGATGCCGGTCGGGTTGCCGACGAGCCCGGTCACGGTGCTCAGCGGGTTGCCGCCGGCGCCGGAGAGCAGGCCGCCCGCCAGGCCGGTGGGATCGACACCGGCGACGGTGCCGAGCAGGCCGCTGGCGATGCCGAGCGGATTGCCCGCACCGCCGATGCCGGAGAGGATGCCGGCCGGGTCGCCGGTGACGGTGGAGAGGATGCTGGTCGGATTGCCGAGGATGCCGGTCACGCTGCCCAGCGGGCCGCCGGTGATCAGGCTCATCAGGCTCATCGGATCGCTGATGGTGCCGGTCACGGTGCCCATCACGCTGGAGAGGGCGGTGTTGCCGAGCAGGCTCTGGAGCACCGCGGCGCCGGGGATGGTGCCGAGCAGCGCGTTGGGATCGGGAAGCATCGACAGCACCGCGCCGGGACCGCCGATACCGCCGGTCAGGCCCTGCACCGGCGCCAGGATCGAGCTGAGGCTGACGAGGTTCAGGAGGCCCATCGGGTTGCTGAGCATGCCGGTCACGAAGCCGGTGGGATCGCTGAGCAGGCTGGTGGTGTCCGGAAGCCCGGCGAGGGTCACGGGCAGCGCCGGGATCGGCAGGCCGAGCGACTGCGCGACCTGCTGCGCCGAGCCGAAGAGCGCCGCGGTGTCGACGGTGGGTGCGGCAACCGCGGGCAGGCTGGCCGTCACCGGGCCCGAGGCCGAGGCCGACGCCGCCGTCAGGGCGAATGCGTGCGTGCCGCCGATGGCGAACGCCGCGGTGGCGCCGGCAACGGCCGCCGACCCGACCACAAGGCTGATCCGTCTCTTCATTGATGTGTGCTCCACGTGGGCTGCAACCCCACGCTGTTGTCCGGAGAGAGGCTCCGACCGAACAGGGAGACGACGGCGGGTGTGATTCCCTTGTGGTGGGCGGCGCAGTCGTGACATGTGATCACGGGTGTCGCGGTTTCGTCACAGACGCCACAGGCCGTCACCGCGCCGCGACCCCGACGGCGGCACCCAGTGCCAGGGCTCGCCGCCGTGGCGCGCCACCCGGCCGGCGGCCAGCAGCACCATCAGGTGGGCGAGGGTCTCCCCGTTGGCGGCGCGGCGCATGAAGGGGGGGATGTCCGGCCAGGCCCGCGACCACGGCAGGGCGACGGTGAGGTCCCAGCAGGTGATCCCCGGGGTGGCGGCCACCATCGCCTCGATGACGCTCAACCGCTCGGCGTGGTGGAGGAGCAGGTCGTCGACGCGCCCGGCGAGGTTGCGGAAGCGGTACTCGTGGGCGGGCAGGACCTCGTCGACGTCCAGGCCGCGCACCTTCTGGAGGGCGTCCAGGAACTCGGCGAGCGGGTTGGGCCGCTGCTGGGCGTGCACGGAGATGTTGGGGGTGATCCGCGGCAGCACGTGGTCGCCGGCGAGCAGCAGCCGGTGGGTGGCGTCGTAGAAGCAGAGGTGCCCGGGCGAGTGCCCGGGGGTCCACACGGCGCGCAGCTCACGCCCGCCCAGCGGCACGACGTCGCCGTCGTCGAGGAGGCGGTCGGGCTGGGTCACCTCCACGAACTGGCGGATGGACATCGACGCGGCGCTCAGCTCGTCGAGCTCGAGCTGGGGCACGCCGCAGGCGCGCAGCAGCGAGGCCATGCGGTCGAGAAGGGCGTCGACCTCCTCGTAGCGCTCCGGCAGCACCGCGGCGTCGGCGGGGTGCAGCGCCACCCAGGCGCCGGAGGCCTCGCGGATGCGCGCGGCGAGCCCGTAGTGGTCGGGGTGGATGTGGGTGACCAGCACCCCCGTCACCTGCTCGACGGTGGCGCCGAGGGTCTCGAGGCCGGCGCCGAGCGTGGCCCACGCCTCCTCGGTGTTCCAGCCGGCGTCGACCAGGGCGATCCCGCCGTCGCACTCCAGCGCGTAGACGAGCACGTAGCGCAGCGGGTTCCGGGGCAGCGGCAGAGGGATCGACCACAGGCCGGGACGCACCTCCTCGACCGGAGGCATCACCCCGTCGCGCCATGCCTGCAGCTGCGCCGCGCCGGTGACCTCGGTCACACCGGGAAGACGCCGTGGTGGCGCGGCACCTCGGTGCGCCGCCGCGAGGCGTAGGCGGCGAGGCGAGCGACCAGCTCGTCGCGCAGCCGCGGCGCCGGCACCACCGCGTCGACCACGAGCTCGCCGGCGAGCTTGAGGATGTCGATGTCGTCGCGGTACTCGTCCTGCAGCCGCCGCACGTACGCGGCGCGCTCCTCCTCGGGGAGCTCCTGGATCCTGTTGTAGTAGACGGCGTTCACCGCCGCCTCCGGCCCCATCACCGCGATCTGCGCGGAGGGCAGGGCGATCGTGCAGTCGGGCTCGAAGGCGGGGCCGCACATCGCGTAGAGCCCGGCCCCGTACGCCTTGCGGAGCACCACGCACACCTTGGGCACGCCGGCGACGGCGAGCGCCGCGATCATCTTCGCCCCGTGCCGGATGATGCCCTGCCGCTCGACCGACGAGCCGATCATGAACCCGGGCACGTCGGCGAGCCAGACCAGGGGGATGTTGAAGGCGTCGCAGAGGGTGACGAAGCGCGCGCCCTTGTCGGCGGAGTCGACGAACAGCACGCCGCCCTTGAAGCGCGGCTGCGAGGCGACCACGCCCACCGCCCGGCCGTCGATGCGCGCGAAGCCGGTGATCAGCTCGCGGGCGAAGAGCCGCTTGACCTCGAGGAGGGAGCCCTCGTCGACGAGCGCGCGGATCACCTCCAGGGCGTCGTATCCGCGCGCCGCCTCCGGCGGGATCACCTCGTCGATCGGCCTCGCGGTCGCAAGCGGAGGCCGTGGCGGCGCCGACGAGGGCGCCTCGCGCCAGTTGGCCGGCATGTACGCGAGGTACTCGCGCGCGGTGCGCAGCGCCGCGTCCTCGTCCTCGACGAGGATGTCGCCGCAGCCGCTCACCGTGCAGTGCATCCGCGCTCCGCCCATCTCCTCGAGGCTGACCCTCTCCCCCACCACCACCTCGGCCATGCGCGGGGAGCCGAGGTACATCGAGGCGTTGCCCTCGACCATGATCACCGCGTCGCAGAAGGCGGGGATGTAGGCGCCGCCGGCGGCGCTGGGGCCGAAGAGGACGCAGAGCTGGGGCACCTGCCCGCTCAGGCGCACCTCGTTCTGGAAGATCCGCCCGGCGTGACGCCGCCCGGGGAACATCGCCACCTGGTCGGTGATCCGCGCGCCGGCGCTGTCGACCAGGTACACGAGGGGGATCTGGAGCCGCTCGGCGGTCTCCTGGATGCGGATGATCTTCTCGACGGTGCGTGCCCCCCACGAGCCCGCCTTGACCGAGGAGTCGTTGGCCATCACCGCGCAGTGGCGCCCGTGGAGGATGCCGATGCCGGTGACCACCCCGTCGGCGGGGAGGTCGGGGGCCCCGCAGTTGGCGAGCAGGCCGTCCTCGACGAGGACGGTCTCGGGGTCGAACAGCCGGGCGATGCGCTCGCGGACCGGGAGCTTGCCCTGCTCGGCGAGCTTCTGGCGGGCGCGCTCGGAGCCGCCGGCCCGGGCGCGGCTCAGCCGTCCCTCGACCTCGGCGGTGGTGTGCACGCCCGGGGGCGGCGGCGGGTCGCCCGCGGTGGGGGGCACGGGGTGCGGAGGTGCCTCAGCCATCGGCGACTCCGGTGGTGGCGGCGCCCACCCGGCCGGGGTGCCAGACGCCGGCGCGGTGCAGCCTGCCCGGGAGGGTCGTGCCGAGGTCCTCGCCGAGCCGCTCGGCGACGGCGCAGTAGGCGTCGAGGTCGATCCCGCTCTCGGCCCCGGCCGCGTGCAGCGCCAGCAGCGCGTCCTCGCTGCAGACGTTGCCGGTGGCCCGCGGCGCGAAGGGACAGCCGCCGAGGCCGCCCACCGAGCCCTCGAACCGCCGCACCCCCGCCTGGTAGGCGGCGAGGACGTTGGCGACCCCCTGCCCGCGGGTGTCGTGGACGTGGAGGGAGAGCCGCTCCAGCGGCACCACGGCCGCCACCTCGGCGCAGAGGGCGCTCACCCGCGCGGGCTCGGCGACGCCGATGGTGTCGGCGATCCCCACCTCGGCGGCGCCGCGCGCGGCGATCTCCGCGCAGAGCTCGACCACCCGCCGCGGCGGGACGTCGCCCTCGAAGGGGCAGCCCCAGCAGACCGACAGGGCGACGTCCACCACGCAGCCCGCCGGCGCCGCCGCCGCGGTGATCGCGGCGATGTCCTCCAGCGACTCGGCGACGCTGCGGTTGACGTTGCGCCGGTTGAAGGACTCGGTGGCGCCGACGGTGACCAGCACGTTCCGGACGCCGGCGTCGAGCGCCATCTCGAATCCGCGACGGTTCGGGATCAGCACCCGCAGCCGCCCGCGGACCTCGTCGCCGAGGGCGGCGAGCACCGCGGCGGCGTCGGCGAGCTGCGGCACCCGGCGCGGGCTCACGAAGGAGGTGGCCTCGACGCGGGGCGCGCCGGCGTCGAGCAGGCCGCGCACCAGCCGCACCTTCACCTCGGTGGGCACGGTGCCGGAGACGTTCTGGAGCCCGTCGCGCGGCCCCACGTCGGTCCAGTGGATGAGGCGGCTGGTCTCGTACATCGTCAGGAGGGTGGGCGCGGCTGGACTGGCATGGGGGCGCGGCCACCGTACCAGAGAGGCCGCGGGGGTCGGCCTCGCCCCGATCGCCGAACTCCGGGGCCTCTCCCTTCCTACAATCCACACCCGTGCCGCCGAGCATCCCCACACTGCGCATGGAGCGGACGCTGTGGCAGGCGGGAGCCCGCCGGGTCGTCGGCGTCGACGAGTGCGGCATGGGCAGCCTCTGCTCGGCGGTGGTCGCCGCCGCCTGCCTGGTCCCCCCCAACTGCCGGCGGATCGCCGGGGTGCGCGACTCCAAGACGCTGTCGGCGCGTCAGCGCGAACGGCTGGCGGCGGAGATCCGGCGGCGCACCGTGGTCGCCGTGGGGGCGGCGTCGGTGGCGGAGATCGACCGCATCAACATCTATCACGCCAGCCACCTGGCGATGCGCCGGGCGCTGCGCCGCATCGGCGCCTACGACCACGTGCTCGTCGACGGCCGTCGCATCGCCGGCTTCGACGACGTCGGCCCCCACACCGCGGTGGTCGACGGCGACGCCCTCTGCTACGCGATCGCCTGCGCCTCGGTGGTGGCCAAGGTCACCCGCGACCGGCTGCTCGCCCGCCTGGCGGTGCGCCACCCCGGCTACGGCTGGGAGCGCAACGCCGGCTACAGCACCCGCGAGCACCTCGAGGCGCTGCGCACCCTCGGGGTCACCCCCCACCACCGCCGCAGCTTCGCGCCGGCCCGCTCGGGCGGCGCCGAGCAGGGCATGCTCGACCTCGACGGAGTGGTGGTGAGCAGCCTGCCCGCACTCGCCGGCGGAGGCTGAGTCACCCCGCCGGGGGCGGCTCCACGGCCGCGCCACAGGTGCTGCAGAAGCGCGCCCCGGGCGCGGTCAGGGCGCCGCAGCCGGCGCAGAGC
>JAQBPI010000128.1 GCA_028287605.1 Chloroflexota bacterium | reverse complement strand
GATCCTGGTCTCGCTGGGCAGGGAGTTGAAGTTCGGTTGCTTGAGGTGGCGGCTGCTCAGCAACGCGGGCTTGGTTGACTCGCGGGTGCTGAGCCGGACCCCAGTCTTCTCCTCGGCGGCTAAGTGGAACATCTCTTCGTGCTGTGGCGCGACGTGCACCAGCTCTGGCTGCTCCTGGCGCCGGTCGCCAGCCTGATCGCCGGCTATGCGGCGTACGGCTCCGAGCGGCAGCGGCACCAGCGGATGCAGCACCTCTACGAGTCCAGCGAGCTGCTCCAGCGCACCCCCACCGACGGCGCGACGGCCTCCGCCCTGCTCGCCCAGCTGTGCCGGGTCTTCCAGGCCGAGGTGGCCGAGGTGACCCTGCTGCCACCGCACGGGGGCCGCAACGCGCTCAGCTCCGTGATGCGCCGCGACCACTTCGCCGAGACCGACCGGCGCGTCGACATCAGCCTGCTCGACGAGCTGGTCCACTTCGCCGCCGAGGAGCAGCGTGGGGTCCGGCTCAGCACCCGCGAGTCCACCATGCCCGCGGTGCTGAGCAGCCGCCACCTCAAGGACGCGATGTTCATCGCCCTGCGCAGCGAGAGCCGGATCATCGGCACCATGCTGGTGGGGAACCGCCTCGGCGACCTCGAGACCTTCAACGCCGAGGACCTCACCCTCTTCGAGACCCTCGCCGGCCAGGCCAGCGTCGCCTTCGAGAACGGCCGGCTCGAGGACCGGCTCAAGCATCAGGCGTTCCACGACCCGCTCACCAACCTCCCCAACCGGACGCTCTTCAGCGACCGCCTCGCCCACGCGCTGACCCGCCGCACCGCTGCGGGCGACGGTGGCGTCGCCCTCCTCTTCATCGACCTCGACGACTTCAAGATGGTCAACGACGAGCTCGGCCACGCCGCCGGCGACCAGCTGCTGCGCGCCGTGGGCGAGCGCCTGGTGACGGTGCTGCGTCCCTTCGACACCACCGCGCGCCTGGGTGGCGACGAGTTCGCCGTGCTGGTCGAGGATGCCGGTGGCCCCTCCGCGGCCGCCCGCATCGCCGAGCGCATCGTCGAGTCGCTCCGCGAGCCCTTCCTCCTCCAGGGCCGCGAGCTGACGATGCACGCCAGCATCGGCGTCGCCCTCGCCGGTGACGAGCCGGTGGACGGCGAGGAGCTGCTGCGCCGCGCCGACATCGCCATGTACCGGGTCAAGCAGCGCGGCAAGGGCGCCTTCGAGATCTACCAGTCGAGCATGCAGGAGGTCATGGTGCGGCGGCTGGAGCTGAGGACCGACCTCGAGCGCGCCGTCCAGCGCGGCGAGCTGTTCCTCCGGTACCAGCCCATCGTCGCCCTCGACGACGAGCACATGGTCGGCGTCGAGGCCCTGGTGCGCTGGCAGCACCCGCAGCGCGGGGCCATGCCGCCCAACGACTTCATCCCCCTCGCCGAGGAGACCGGGCTGATCGTCGGCCTGGGCATCCACGTCCTCGAGGTGGCGTGCCACCAGGTTCGGGCGTGGCACCTGGCGTACCCTCACCACGCCGACCTGGGGATGAGCGTCAACCTCTCGCCCCGGCAGCTGCAGGACGACGGCTTCGTCATCCAGGTGGCACGGGTGCTCCGGGAGACCGGCCTCGAGCCCCACCTGCTGACCCTCGAGATCACCGAGAGCTTCATGGTCGACGGTGGCCCTCCGACCGGCCGGCTCAACGAGCTGAAGGCGCTCGGGGTGCGGCTCTCGATCGACGACTTCGGCACCGGCTACTCGTCCCTCAGCGCCCTCCAGCACCTCCCCGTCGACGCCCTGAAGATCGCCAAGCCGTTCGTGGACGGCATCGCCCTGGACCCGCAGAAGCGTGCCTTCGCCCAGGCGATCGTGCGCCTCGGCAGGACCCTGCGGCTGGAGCTGGTGGCCGAGGGCGTCGAGCGTCCGGAGCAGCGCGACCAGCTGCTCGAGCTCGGCTGTCACATGGCCCAGGGATACTTCTTCGCCCGGCCGATGGACGCCGACGGCGTCGAGCGCCTGCTGCGGACGGAGGTGCGGGAGCGCTTCGCGGGTGGCGTCGCCTCGTAGCGGGTGGCGCGGCGCCCCGTCGCAGGGCGGTCACGCCGCCTGCGCTGACGCGAGCGTCTGGTATGTTGCGGTCGCCATGGGCCTGATCGACCTCCTCCGCCGCCTGCGCGCGGACGAGTCCGAGGACGATGCGGCCAACGGCACCCGGCCGGTCCCCGATCCCGGGATGGTGCCCACCGCCCGAGGCACCTGGGAGCAGGCGGCGCTGACCAACGTGGACATCACCGAGGTGGTCAAGCGCCAGCTGGGGACGGTCACCCCTCCCTGGAAGAAGTAGCCGGGCCTCCCAGGCCACCGGCCCCCGACGGTCCCCGTCGCGTAGGGTGTTTGCTCCAGGAAGACCGGTCCTACTCTGGGGTGTAGTGCCTAGAGCACTGGTTTGACGCCCCCTTCCGGTGGGTGCCAAAATGCGGAGGCCCTGCTTGTGCCCCTCCCGGGGGCGGAGGGGAGACGCTCGCCCATCGACCACATCGGGGGTCGCGCCTGGTGATCCTGGCGGCCGATCAGTTCGGCACCACCTACGACAGCTCTCCGCTCCACCCCGCGGGTCCGGTGGAGGAGCACATCCAGAGTGTCTACACGCCCATCTTCTGGGCGTCGGTGGTGCTCTTCGT
>JAQBPI010000115.1 GCA_028287605.1 Chloroflexota bacterium | reverse complement strand
TGCGCGAGAGGAGCCGCACCTCGCCGGCGCTCACGAACCCCAGGCAGCGCTCGCCGTCGAGCTTGCGCTCGAAGATCCAGTCGGGGCTGCTGAAGCGCCGCTGGGTGAGGGTGGCCAGCATCGGCGGCATCCACTCCGGCTGCGGGCAGGGGCGCACCCGTTCCCGGGCCTCCGGGGGCAGCTCCGCGAGGAGATCCTCGGTCGCCCTCCCGACCCTCATGTCCGCGTGATCATGTGATGCCTCATGCCTGCCCACCGTGGAGCCCTGCCTCGGGGCTGCCGCCAGCGTAGCCGAGCCTGGGCCACTCCTCGAGAGCGGCACCGGCGGGAGGCGCTGACGGCAGTCCGACGCGGGGCTTACCGATCGATGACCATCATGGCCGGAGCGGTACCGTCACTCACCAGTGGAAGTGGCCCAACAGCGTGCGCAGCACGTCCAGCAGAAGCTGAAGGCGAGCGACCGTGGTGTCGGGGGGACAGTTGACCATGATCTGAGTCTGCGCCGAGGTGCTCTTCGCGTGGGCGACGATCGTCGCAGCCCTTCCGCAGTCGACGCCGCCGGGGAGGAACGTCGCGTCCGCCTCGCCGGCACCGGCCGTCCCCGTCGTCGAGGAGGGAGGGATCACGGCGGCGCCATTCACACCGCTGGTGGTGAAGGTCACCGGGGCGCCGTTGACGGTCTGTCCCGTCGCCCCGTAGAGGACGAAGCGGAGACGGCAGCCCGAGCCGCTGCCCTGGTCGATCGACAGGCAGCCTCCGGTCAGGGTGGCGGTGTCCCCCGGAGGCGGGTAGGCGGACACGGTCGAGGCGCCTCCCAGCGCTGCGGTGACCGCCACGGCTGCGGCCAGCCCCAGGCGTGTCAGCACCGCCGGGGTCGCGCGTCGACGTGACGGGGACGGTCGTATGCGCGTGCGGGCGGTGTCGCTGTGAGCGGTCGGACGGATGTGCGAGAACATCGCGGCTCCTTTACGGGATCGAGATCCTACGGCAACCCGGCTGTCTCGGTGAGACCCGTGGCTTTGCGTCCCCGCCTCGCGACGGGTTTGCGATTTTGTCGGAGTGCGACCGACGCCATGAGACTACCCCGGACCGGTACGGCGGTGGTTGCGTTCCCGTCGCGACCTGGGGTGGGGGGTGTCCCTTTCATCCCCCGGGCATGCGCACAGGCCGGCGGGCTTCGGTCGCGGCCGGGCGCGGCTCCGTCACCTCTTGGGTGCCTCCCGCGTTGTCTCCTTACCAAGATCAGGAGGAGGCACGATGCCCCAGGACGACCAGCGACGATCCGCCAACCGCGAGACCCTCCGCCGGCGAGTGGACCTCATCCTTGCCGAGCTGCGCGACGCCGACCGGGACCCACCGGAGGAGCGACCGCAGCGTCGCTGATCTCGTGGGCGGCGCCGCTGATGCCATACGCGGCCCGGGTGTGATGCCGATCGACGGCAGAGCGGGTGACCGTCCCAAACACGCCTGCCGCGGCATCGCCAAGACCGGCGACTAGACGTCAGGTATGGCGAATTCCCGGCCACAGGTTGACACGCCATGGTGTAGACTCACCGCGGTGATCGCGCAAGCGCCCACACCCTGACCACTCTTTCGGACGACAGCCGTACAGTGCCCTTTCGTCCCCTCGGCGTGCGACCATCTGCCGGGACCTGCCAGCATGAGGGGGTCGGGGGGCAGGACGCCACGCTCCACCGCACTCGACGCCGGCGATGGGCCGTCCTGGCCGTCGTCGCCGTTCTCTCGGTTCTCGCCGGAGCCGTGGTGGTCGGCGGCATGGGTGTCGCGCACGCCGTCACGCTGACGGTGACCACCGCCGGCGACAGCGGGCCGGGATCGCTCCGGGCGGCGCTGGCGGCCGTTCTGGACGGCGACACGATCACCTTCTCGCCCGGTCTCAACGGCACTCCGATCGTCCTCACCAGCGGTGAGATCGACACGGCGAAGAGCTACACGATCGCCGGCAACGGCGCGAACCAGACGATCATCGACGGCAACCACGCCAACAGGGTGCTCGCCGTCGTCGCCGGGACCGTGACCATCTCCGGCGTCACCGTCCGGAACGGCAGCGTCGCGCTGGTGGGCGTCAACGTGTCCTCTGCGGGCGGTCTTCTCGTCGAGGGCGGCGCCAGCCTGACCGTCAGGAACAGCACGATCACCGGAAACGCGGTGAAGGCGTCGGCGTCCGGTGCCAGCGCCCTCGGCGCGGGCCTGACCGCGCTCAGCGGCGGCCAGCTGACCATCGTCGGCAGCACCGTGAGCGGGAACACCGCCTCTCAGACCGTTCCGGGTGCCAAGGCCGCGGGTGGAGGGATCCACGCAGACTCCCACACATCGTTGACCCTCGTCGACAGCACGGTGAGTGGGAACACGTCGACGCAGGAGGGGGGCGGCATCTCGGCCATCGCGGCCACGAGCGTCACGGTGACCAGCACGACGGTCGCCGGCAACAGTGCTCCGGTGGGCAGCGGGATCTTCGGGGCGGCCACGCTTCAGGACACGATCGTCGCCAACACGCCTGCGACCAACTGCTCGGTCACGGTCAGGTCCCAGGGTCACAACCTGGACAGCGGGACGGGCTGCGGATTCACCGGCGCCGGCGACCTCCGGACCACCGATCCCAGGCTGGGGCCGCTGCAGGGCAACGGTGGGACCACGCTGACGCAGGCGCTGCAGGCGGGAAGCCCCGCCGTCGGGGCCGGCGGCGCCTGTCCGGCCGCGGACGGCGGGACGGACCAGCGTGGGGTGCGGCGCAAGACGCCGTGCGACATCGGGGCATTCGAGACCTCGCTCAGCCTCACCCCCAGCCCGGCACCGGCGCGCGCATCCAGCTCCGCAGCGACGACGGCCCCCAACCCGGCGGCGACGTCCACGTCCACGCGCCCGGCGACGTCCGCCGCGCCGGCCACGTCGACCCCGGGCGTCAGCGGCGGAGCGAGCCCCGGCACCTCGACGAGCGCAGCGATCCCGTCGCCGACCTCCGCGCCCGTGCTGCCAGGGACCGAGGGTGGTGGCAGCGGTCCCCCGCAGCGGCGAGGGCCCTGCCCAGGCTGTCCACCGAACCGCTCCCTGGTGGTGAGCTCGGTGGAGGATGTCCGGCAGGTCTCCACCTCGGGCACCGTCCTGCTGACCAACGTTCTGCTGGCGGCGGGGCTGCTCGTCCTCATTCCCTTCCCGTCCGAGCTCTTCGACAGCACTCTCAAGGCTCACCCGGACGAGGTGAGGCGCTGGTTCCGGTTCATCCCGCTGCGCCGTGGCCGCCGCCGGGTGAGCGCCTGGATCGGCAGCAGATGGGTGGCCTTCCCGCTCTTCACCCTGGCGGCGGCGGCTCTGTACTCGCTGCTCGATCCCGGTTTCGGGCTGACCTCGCCGTCCCTCGCCCTCTACCTGGGCCTGGTCGTGGCACTCGTCGTCGTGACCCTCGGCTTCAACCTGCCGGGGCTTCTGCATCTTCGCTTCGTGCAACGCGAGATGCCCCGGCTCAGGGTGCTGTCGTGGACCCTCCCGATCGCCGCAGCGTGCGTCCTGGTGTCCCGTGTCGCCGACGTTCACCCGGGGTATGTGTACGGTCTGCTCGCCGGCTACACGTTCGAAGGGGAATACTCGAAGAGGGCCGAGGGCAGGGCCGCCGCGATCTCGACAGCCGTTCTCTTCGCCCTGAGCATCGTCGCCTGGCTGGCCTGGACGCCGGTGAAGGCGGCCGCGGAGCAGCCGGGTGCGGGGTTCGGAGTGCTGGTTCTGGATGCCATGCTGGCGATGATCTTCGTGGTGGGGCTCGAGACCATGGCCTTCGGGCTGGTGCCGCTGCGCTTCCTCGACGGAGAGAAGATCGCCGCCTGGAGCCGCCTGGTCTGGGCGATCCTGTTCGCCGCCGGCGTGTTCGGTCTCCTCCACGTGCTCCTGAACCCGCGCAGCGGCTATCTGGCGACGGCCCGCGGTGGCGTGGTCACGTTGATCCTGCTGTTTGCCGCCTTCGGGACAGCCTCGTTCGCCATGTGGGCGTACTTCCGCTTCCGCCGCTCGACGTAGCCCGCCGGTCTCCCGCTACACCGCCGCCAGGGTCGCCATGTGCACCTCGTGTGCCGCGCGCAACCCGGAGTCGACCGCGCCCTGGATCCAGCGATGGTTGAGGGAGGCGTGCTCGCCCGCGAAGTGGATCCGTCCCTCGGGAGCGATGATGTGCTGGTGGAGGAGAGTCTTCTGGTCGGGGTTGAAGAGGGCGAACGCGCCGCAGCTGAACGGGTCGTCCTGCCACACCTTGCTGGCACCGACCTCGAACTCCTGCAGCACCTGAGGGTGGATCTGGCTCACGTCCTCGACCGCTTCCGCGACCCGCTCGCTCTCACTGAGCGACGCCCACCGCTGCGCGTCGTCGGCCCACGTGTAGCTCCCGATGATCACACCCCGTCCGGTCTCACGCCCGTGGTCGGGGTAGTAGACGTTGCGGATGGCCAGATCCGTGACGCTGCCGCCGCCGCGAATGTCATCGTCGTCCTCCCAGAAGCGGCGCCTGCACTGGAGGAAGATCTTCGTGGACGCGTCGTAGTGCAGCTCACGGATCGCCTGGCGCTTGCCGGGAGAGAACGGCTGCAGGACCTCGGTGTGGCGGAGGACGCTGAAGGGCACCGTGATGATCGCGTAGTCGCCGGTGGCGAGGTGGCGGCCCGCCGGGTTCTTGTAGTGGACGGTGACGTGATCGGGTGACTGGTCGAGCGCGACCATGGACGCGCCGAAGCGAATGCGATCCTGAAGCTCCGAGGTGAAGGCGAGGGGAAGGCGGTCCATCCCTCCCTCGATCTGCCACATGTCGAGGAACTCCTCGCCGATCTCCTGCAGCAGGAGCTCCACGAAGGAGGCGTTCATGCGCGACTCCTGGTTCTCCAGGACGCCGAAGCGCTCGATCGCCTCCTCGCTCCAGCCGGCCTCCTTGAGGAACTCCCGTGTCGAATACCGGTCGTACCGGGCGATGAGCTCCTCCCACGCCTGCTCCCGTGTCCTGCCCTCGAAGACGTGCACCAGCGGGGCCAGCACCGTCTGCCACAGCTGGGAGGCGGTGACCCCCGCCTCGGGCTCGAGGCACGAGAAGGAGAGGAGACGCGGATCGTCGCGCACCTCGCTGACGCGGTAGCGCCGCCCACCGATGTAGTAGTAGGCATTGGGGTTGCCCATGGTGAACGGGACAAGGGGCAGCCCGAATCTCTCGACGTAGGCCATGACGAGGTGATGCGCCTTGGGGAGGCGCATGGCGCCGGCCTCCGCATGGAGCCCCGGCGCAAAGGGCTCGCGCAGGGTCAGGATCCTTCCGCCCACCCGGGACCGGCCCTCGAGGATGAGTGGTTCGTGCCCCGCTCGCAGCAGCTCGTACGCCGCGACCAGCCCGGCCATGCCCGCGCCCACGACGATGACCCGCTTCGGCTTCTCGGCTCGGGGTTGCAGACCCCCCTCGATGATGCCGATGTTGTCCGGCGGCGCGACGGCGCCGGTCGACTGCAGGCTGGTCATGATGCCACCTCGCTCGTGAGGAAGGTCCCCGGGCCGCATCGGGTGCCGGAGGCCTGTGTGGTGGGTGATTATCGACGGTGGCCGACCCTCCGACAACCCGGGCCCGAGAGCGAACGGCGCTGACGGGTGCGCAGACGGCGAAACGGCCGAGGCAGCATCGGTCGCGGCCCGACAGTTCGATGGGTTCGACGCGGAATCGCGATCCGCGACCCTTCCGCGGTACATTGCACCCGGCCCCGTGGACGGCACAGGCTGAGACGTGGATGAGGTGGGCGATGCCAGATCGGACTGTGGCGCATCTGCTGGTCGCATGCTTGGAGGACGAGGGGGTCGACCACGTCTTCGGCATCCCCGGCGAGGAGAACATCCACTTCATCGACGCGCTGGCCGGCTCGTCGATCCGCTTCGTCCTGGTGCGGCACGAGCAGGGCGCCTCGTTCATGGCCGACATCTACGGCAGGCTGTCGGGCAGGGCCGGTGTCTGCTGCGCCACCCTGGGCCCGGGGGCGATCAATCTCCTGCTCGGTGTGGCCGACGCGCAGACCGATTCGACCCCGCTGGTTGCCATCTCGGCCACGGTGGGACGCGAGCGCAGCTACAAGGAGACGCATCAGACGGTCGACCTGGCCGCCCTCTTCCGCCCGGTCACCAAGCGCGCCGACGTGGTGCCCACGCCCACCGCCGTCCCGGAGCTGGTGCGTCGCGCGTTCGATCTGGCGCAGTCGGAGAGATGCGGTGCCGTCTACCTCGCCGTCCCCGAGGACATCGAGGCCACCGCCATCCCCGACAGCCTGGTGCCCCTGCCCCGGCGAGCTCGGACGGTCGAGACGCCGCGGTCGGCGGACCTCGAGGCGGTCGCGGAGATCGTGGCGACTGCTCGACATCCAATCGTGCTGGCCGGTGGGGGAGTCGCTCGCGCCGGAGAGCGTGCATCGCGCGCGCTGACCCGCTTCGCCGAGCGCGCCGGCCTGCCCGTGGCCACCACCTTTCACGGGAAGGGCACCATCGACGACCGGCACCCCAACGCCCTGGGACCGATGGGCTTCATGCGTCACGACTACGAGAACTTCGCGTTCGACACCGCTGACGTCATCATCGCGATCGGCTACGAGCTGCAGGAGTTCGCGCCGGCGCGCATGAACCCGGATGCCGACAAGCGCATCCTGCACATCCACCGGTTCAGCCCCGACACGGACACCCACTATCTGCCGGAGGTGCAGGTGATCGGTGACATCGCCGAGGCCCTCGATCGACTGGCGGACCTGGTGCCTCCGCGGGCTGCGATCGCCGCGCCGGACATCCGCATCCGTGACCTCCACCGGGCCGAGCTCAGCCGCGGAGCCGAGGACGACTCGTTCCCGCTCAAGCCTCAGCGGGTGGTCGCGGACATTCGGGAGGCCCTCGACGAGACGGACATCGTCCTGGCCGACACGGGCGCGATCAAGATGTGGATGGCCCGGCTCTACCCGACCTACCGTC
>JAQBPI010000102.1 GCA_028287605.1 Chloroflexota bacterium | reverse complement strand
GCGGCTGCGCCGCGAGCTCGAGGACTGGTTCCGCGCCACCGAGGCGGCGGTCGCACGCGGCGGCACCGGCGCGCCATCATGAGCGGCCGTGAAGGCGATCGTCGTCGAGACGCCAGGCGACCCCGAGGTCATGCACCTCGCCGAGGTCCCCGATCCCACGCCCGGGCCCGGCGAGGTGCTGGTCCGGGCCCATGCCACCGCGGTCAACCGCGCCGACACCCTGCAGCGCCGCGGCCTCTACCCGCCGCCCCCCGGGGCCTCGGAGATCATCGGCATGGAGGTCGCCGGCGAGGTCGAGGCGCTCGGCGAGGGGGTCGAGGGCTGGCGTCCCGGCGACCGGGTCATGGCCCTGCTCTCCGGCGGCGGCTACGCCGAGCAGGTGGCGGTGCCGGCGGGCCAGCTGATGCCCGTGCCCGCCGCGCTCTCCTGGACCGACGCGGCGGCCATCCCCGAGGTCTTCCTCACCGCCCACGACAACCTCGTCACGCACGGGCGGCTGGCCGCGGGCGAGACCGTGCTGATCCACGGCGGCGGCGGCGGGGTGGGCACCGCCGCGATCCAGCTCGCCCGCCGCGCCGGGGCCCGGGTGCTGGTGACCGCGGGCTCGCCCGCGAAGCTCGAGTTCAGCCGCGGGCTCGGCGCCGACGCCGGCATCAACCACCGCGAGGAGGACTTCCCCTCGCGGGTGCGCGAGCTCACCGGCGGTCGCGGGGTTGACCTCATCCTCGACGTGATGGGCGCCTCCTACCTGGCGCGCAACCTCGACGCGCTCGCCCCCGACGGCCGGCTGGTGATCATCGGCATGCAGGGCGGCACCACCGCGGAGATCGACCTCAACCAGCTGCTCCGCCGCCGGCTCACGGTGATGGCGACCACCCTGCGGGGGCGGAGCGTCGAGCAGAAGGCGGAGATCGTCCGCCGCTTCGTCGAGGACGCGCTGCCGGGGTTCGAGGACGGCTCGCTGCGGCCGGTGGTCGACCGCGTCCTCCCCCTCGCCGAGGCCCCCGCCGCCCACCGGGCGATGGAGGCGGGCGAGAACGTCGGCAAGCTTGTCCTGAGTCTCGACCGACCGGTCGGATGACCGGTCCGCGCCGTCCGGTACGACTCGTTCTGTAGAGTAGTCGCCCACAGCGGAACCACGGGCGCGACCCGCCCGCAGCGGAGGAACGTGCTGGTGACCACCCCGGCCGACGTCTTCACCGAGATCAACAACGGTCTGCAGGCGAACCCGTCCAAGACCGCCAACATGAACGCCGTCTACCAGTTCGACCTGGGCGGCGACGACGGCGGCCAGTACCACATCATCCTCAAGGACGGCACCGCCGAGGCCGGCGCCGGTGCGCCCGAGAACCCCAACATCACCATCTCGATGGCGGCCACCGACTTCGTCGCCCTGCGCGAGGGCAAGCTCGACCCGACCATGGCCTTCATGAGCGGGAAGATCAAGATCAAGGGCGACATGGGCCTCGCCATGAAGCTCCAGACGGTGCTCACCGCCTAAGAGGTCTTCAGCGGCTCCAGGAAGCGCAGGAACTCGGCCCACGCCGCGTGGGCCGGCTCCTCGCGCCAGGTGGGGCGGTAGTCGGCGAAGAAGGCGTGGCCCGCCGCCTCGTAGACGAGGATGCGGTGCTCTTTGCCGCTCGCCTCGAGGGCGGCGCGCAGCTCGGCGATGTCCTCGGCGTTGGGGTTCTGGTCGTCGGCTCCGAAGACGCCAAGCAGCGGGCAGGCGAGCCGGTCGACCCGCTCGACCACCACCTCGGGGCGGCGCTCGTCCGGCGGGGCGGTGCGCCGGGTGATGCGTCCCCCCCAGCAGTCGATGGCGCGGTCGAGGACGCCCTCGTGGGTGGCGAGCAGGAGCGAGAGCCTCCCGCCCATGCAGAAGCCGATGCAGCCGATGCGTCCGTTGCAGTCGGGCTGCGCACGCAGCCAGTCGACGGTGGCACGGAGATCCGCGATCGCGTCGGCGTCGGACATGGCCCCGATCTTCGCCATCACGCCAGCGATCTCCCCGCCCGGCTCCGGGGGGCCCCCGACGCGCTGGAAGAGGTCGGGCGCCGCGGCGAGAAAGCCCTGGGCGGCGAAGCGGCGGGTGACGTCGCGGATGTGGTCGTTGACGCCGTAGGCCTCGTGGATGACCACTAAGCCGGGGACGGCACCGGTGGGGTTCGCCGGCCGGGCGACGTGGACGGGCACGCGGTGGCCGTCCGCCGCGGTGACGCTGATGTCCGACTCGCTGACGCTGGAGGGGTCGGTGACCGCGCCGGGGATGCGCATCTCGCTCACTGGTGCACCCTCACTCATGCGGAGAACAGCGGACGGGGCGGACGGCTGCTCAGCTCGTAGTAGGCGCGCTCGAGCTGCTGCGCCTCCTCCGGGAGCCGCCGGGGCTCGCCCAGGGGAAGCACCTTCAGCATCACCTCGGCGAGGCGCTCGGCGAGGTGGCAGACGGCCACCGCCTGGTGGATGTCGCGCCCGACGCCGAGCAGCCCGTGGTGGGCGAGGATGACGGCGCGGAGGTCGCCCAGATGCTCGACCACCCGCTCGGCGAGGGCGGCGCTGCCGGGCAGCTCGTGGGGGCAGAGGGGGATCTCGCCGCCGAGGATGGCCACCTGCTCGTCGACGATCGGCGGCACCCCGCGACCGAGCAGCGAGAGAGCGGTGACCGCGACGCTGTGGGCGTGGATCACCGCGCCGACGCCCGCGCCGCGGGCCCGGTGTACCGCCGCGTGCATGAGCAGCTCGGTGGTGGGGTTGCGGAAGCCCTCGACCACGTCGCCGCCGCCGAGGTCGACGATGCAGACGTCCGCGGTGGTGAGCACGTCGTAGCGGACGCTGCTCGGCGAGGCGGCGACGAGCTCGGTGCCGGGGACCCGGATGGTGACGTTCCCCGCCGTCCCCGCCACCAGGCCGAGCCGGGCCAGCTCGTTGCACGCCCACACCACCTGCCGGCGCTCCTCGTCGTGTGCCAACACCGCCTCCTTCTATTGACCTACAGGGACTCGAGCTGCGCGTAGAGGGCGCGCCAGCCGCGGTGGGCCTCCGCGTAGACCGCCATCGTGCCATCGCCGGGCTCCACCTCGACGGCGGGACGGCGGAATGCCGCCACCGCGGCGGCGAGCCCGGGGTGGAGGCCGGCGGCGACGGCGGCGCAGGCAGCCGCGCCCACGGCGGTGACGTCGGGCTCGGCGGCGACGGCGACGGGAC
>JAQBPI010000094.1 GCA_028287605.1 Chloroflexota bacterium | reverse complement strand
GTACACCTCCGGCACCACCGGCAAACCCAAGGGAGCGATGCACCGGCACGCCGACATCCCCTTCACCGCCGAGACCTACGGGCGCCGGGTGATCGGCATCCGGCCCGACGACCGCTGCTTCAGCATCGCCAAGCTGTTCTTCGCCTACGGGCTGGGGAACTCGCTCAGCTTCCCCTTCTCGGTCGGCGCCACCGTGATCCTCGAGCCCGGCCCGCCCAGCCCGGCGTCGGTCGCGGCGCTGGTGGCCGCGGAGCGGCCGACGCTGTTCTTCGCCACCCCCACCTTCTACGCCGCGCTGCTCGCCGCCGACCTCCCCCGGGACACGTTCTCGTCGGTGCGCCAGGCGGTCTCCGCGGGCGAGGGCCTGCCCGCCCCGGTGCTCGAACGCTTCCGCGAGCGCTTCGGGGTCGAGATCCTCGACGGCCTGGGGAGCACCGAGGCGCTGCACATCTTCCTCAGCAACCGCCCCGGCGCGGTGGTCGCGGGCAGCTCCGGCACCCCGGTGCCCGGCTACGAGGTGCGGCTGGTCGACGACGCCGGCGCCGAGGTCGACGGCCGCGAGCCCGGCCACCTGATGGTGCGCGGCGAGTCGCTCGCCACCGGCTACTGGTGCCGAACCGAGGTGACCCGCCGGATCTTCTGCGGCGAGTGGGTGCGCACCGGCGACGTGTACGTCCGCGACGACGGCGTCTACCGCCACTGCGGGCGCTCCGACGACATGCTCAAGGTGGGCGGCATCTGGGTCTCGCCCGCGGAGGTGGAGGCGACGCTGGTCGCCCACCCGGACGTGGTCGAGGCCGCGGTGGTCGCCGAGAGCGACGCCGACGGCATCCAGCGCCCGGTCGCCCACGTCGTGGTGCGACCCGGCCGCGCCGTCGATCCCGACGACCTCGTCGAGTTCTGCCGGTCGCGCCTCGCCGCGTTCAAGCGACCCCGCCGCGTGGTCCTCTGCGAGCAGCTTCCCAAGACCGCGACCGGAAAGATCCAGCGATTCAAGCTACGGAGCCAAGACCATGGGTGAGACGTTCCGCCGTGACCCCGACCTGCCCGGGCGGATGGGTGGGCGCTGGCGCGAGCCGGCGATGAAGCCGGTGGAGGTGGTCGGAGCCCGCCTCGACGGCGAGCCCCGCTGCACCGAGCACGCCCTCCAGGGCGCCACCGACCCGATGCACAAGCTGGTCGGCGGCGGCCGCCTGGTGTGGATCACCGAGGACAAGGTCGACGCCGAGTCGCCGATCCAGTGCGCCGTCTGCGAGGTCGTGCTCGGCGCGGGCTGATCGTCTTTACCGGGGGGGACTGCGTCCCCCCCGAGTCAAAACCGGCGGCAGAGCGGCCGAGCGCACATCTCGGCCGAGTCACGAGAGTTAAAAAGAAGGGGCCGGCACGGAATCCGCGACCGGCCCCCGCAACTGGGGAGAGAAACGCATCGTTGGGAGCGCCGCGAACGGCGCTGGCTCGATGGTACCCCGAACCACCTGCTCAAGGGAACTAGGTGCTTCGATCGCGTCGCTCGTTGTGCTCGGCGCAGCGTCCGACCGGACAGTCGGCCCGGGCCTCCGGCGGCACCGTGAGAAGATCGGGCCATGAGCCAGTCCCCCGCCTCCACCCGTGTCTACCTGGTCCGCCACTGCGACGTCGAGAACCCGGGCCGGGTGCTCTACGGGCACCTCGAGGGCTTCCGGCTGAGCGAGAAGGGGGTGCGCCAGGCCCACGCCCTCGGCGAACGGCTGGCCACCACCCCGGTGCGGCAGATCTACGCCAGCCCCCTGGAGCGGGCCCAGCAGACCGCCGGGATCATCGCCTCGTACCTCGACAACGTTCCCGTCACCATCACCCCGGAGCTGGTCGAGGCCGGGTTCGGCCACTACCTCCAGGGGGTGCGGGCCAACCTCAACATCGTCTGGCGCAAGCCGCTCTGGGTGGTGCACATGCTCTGGCCCGGCCTCCTCCCCAACGACGAGACCGTGGCCGAGATGGCCCGGCGGGTGCGCGCTCCACTGCTCCGCCTGATCCGCGACCACCCGGGCCAGGGCGGCATCTGCGTCACCCACGGCGACCCGATCCAGGCGTTCTGGGTCGAGGCGGAGCACCGACGCCCCTGGGCCCTCCACCGGCTGCAGTGCGCCAAGGGGGGGATGCTGGAGCTCGACTTCGAGGGCGAGCGGCTGGCGGGGAAGCGCTACCTCCCGCCCGAGGAGACCGGCGTCTCCGCCGGCGACCCGGCCGTGGTCGACGCCAGCCACGCGTAGTCGGAGGCCGGGACCGGCACGGGCTCGGACCCGTCCCCGCTCCCGGGGCGATCACCACGGCGGCGGCGCGCCTCGAGCAGCGGGCGCAGGTAGAGCTTGCTGAGCAGCCCGATCATCACCATCCCGAAGGAGGCGTAGACCAGCGGCACCCCCTGGTCCTTCTTCACGTGGAAGAGCGAGTACTGGCGGAGCTCGGGGAAGGACACGGTGAAGCAGCCCGACGCCGCCCCGGCGCAGTCGGTGCCCGCCAGGGGCAGCCGAAGCGAGCCGGCCAGCGGCACCGGCAGGCTCCGGCCGTCCTGGAAGTAGGGCGACATCGCGCGGGTGTCGAGCTGGGTGACGTCCTGCGGTCGCCCGGTGTCGAGGCCGAGGTCGCCGACGTAGAGCTGCACCAGCAGCACCGGGTTGCGCGCCTCCTGGCCGCCGGGGCCGTATCCGGCGCCGCCGCCGGGGCCGATCTGCTGCCTGGTGCGCGCGTCGGGAAAGGCGACCAGCTTGGCGCCGATCTGCACGGGGCGGGATGCGCCGGGCAGGGTGTAGCCGAAGTCGGGCACCTTGAGCACGCCGGTCTGGGCGCTCTTGTCACCGCCGAAGAGCTGGACCCTGCCGTCGTAGACCACCCTGCCGGCGGGGTTCTGCACCACCAGGTGCGGCGCCCAGCCGTAGTCCTGCTGGTAGAAGTCGACGTCGCGGTAGCCGAGGAAGTCGTTGACCCGGATGTCGCGGGTCTCCACCGCCCGTCCCTGGTCGTAGACGGTGACGTTGCTCACGAAGTCGCTGGGGGCGCCGTTGGCGGCGTAGCCGGCGTGGAAGCGGTTGAGCGCCACCTGGTAGCCGGCGTGGTGGCCGTCGAAGAGGAAGCCCTCGCGGAGGGTGTCGAAGCCGGTGCGCGCCTCGGTGACCCGGTCGCCCTCGGTGACGGTGACGATGCCCTCGAACCCGGTCGCCTTGCCCCAGACCACGGCGATGAGCAGCAGGAAGAACGAGGTGTGGAAGAGCCACGATCCCCACTCCCCCCAGTACTGCGGCGTGCGCGGGTGGCCGCGCAGGGTGCGGCGCACCAGCGCGGTGCCGCGACGGAGCACGCACGACGCCAGCGCGATGTACAGGCTGCCGAGGAGGACGTAGAAGAGCGGCGACACGAAGACCTGGGTGAGCGGAAAACCCAGGTGCGAGGTGAGGGCGTCGAGGTTCTGGTGGGCGAGGAGGAACTCGTCCACCTTGGCCTGCTGCGAGGTCTCCTGCTGGGGCACGAACGACCCCACCAGCACGATCAGCGCGATGCCGATGAGGAAGAGGATGGCGGTGCGCATCCGGGTGTACTCGCGCCAGAAGCGCGAGGCACGCTCGCGAAGCCCCATCGATCAGGCTACCTGGCCGCCACCAGCAGGCCCTCGGGGTCGAAGGCCCGGCGGAGCAGCTCGCTCGAGGCCGTGGCCAGACCCAGGGGGCCCTCCGGGGCGGTGGTCCTGGCGTGGCGGGGCTGGAGCCGGAAGATCACCTCGGTGATCAGCGCCAGCCGTCCCATGCTGCCGAGCAGGGCGCCGGTGAGGTCGTAGCCGGTGACGTCCTTGAGGACACCGCCGCCGGCGCGCACCACCTCGCCCTCGGGCAGCACCGCCACGACGCCGGTGAGCGCCCGCCGGGGGAGCTGGCCGCGGGCCACCAGGCTGCCGGCGTGGACCGCCGCCCCCGGACCGCCGCCGGTGACGCCCACCAGCGCCAGCCCGACCGCGTCGACGGCCACCCGGAGCGACACCAGGGTGGCCCCGGCGCCGGCGCGCACCACCATCGCCCCGGGGTCGACGCGGACCTGGTCGAGGCGGCCGAGGGACACCGTGATCGCCCTCCCTCCGGGGGCCGGGTCGACGACCGCGCCGCTGACCACGCTGATCGGGGTGCCCAGCTCGGCGCAGGCGTGGCAGACGGCGACCACCTCCGGGGTGCTCCGCGGCGAGACCGAGTCGAGGCGGTCGTTGACCCCCCGGACGGTGACGATCTCCGCGAGCCGGGCTCTGAGCTGTGCGTCCACGCTTCTCCTCTGGAATCGCGAGTGTAGCCGCCGGCCGGTCCGGGCTAGACTCGGCCGCCGTGCCCGAAGCCCACGATCGCCTCGCCTCCCTCACCGAGCGCACCGTCGCCGAGAACTTCGCCGCCTGCCCGGCGACCGGCCGGCAGAGCGGTGACCACCGCTTCGACGGCGTCCTCGGCAACATCGGCGAGGCGGCGATGGCCCGCCGCGGCGCCGAGCTCGAGGCCCTCGCCGCCGAGCTCGAGCGGCTCGACCCCGCCGCCCTCGACGCCGAGGGCTGGGCCGACCTGGGCATGAGCCGGCGGCTGGTCGCCGACGAGCACTTCCGGCTCACCGAGCTCCGCGACCCCTGGCACGACCCGCAGTGGGCGCTCGGGAGGGGCGCCGACGTCTTCGGCTACGTCACCCGCGACTACGCCCCCGTGGCCGAGCGGGCGGCGGCGGTGTGCCGGCACCTCGAGCAGCTGCCCGCCTGGCTCGCCGAGGCGGCGGCGATGCTCGACCCCGAGCTGCCCGCGGGGCCGCGCGCCCAGGCGATCGAGG
>JAQBPI010000076.1 GCA_028287605.1 Chloroflexota bacterium | reverse complement strand
CCGCCGCCGGCGTCGGGAACCTCGGCCTCGGCACCCGCCTCCGGTGACCCGTCCCCGGCGGGCGGGCTGCCGTCGGCGGCCGGGCCCGGGGGCGGCTCGGGCGGTGCCTGGAGCTGGATCTGCACGTGCATGAGGAGGCGCACGATCTCGCGCTGGATCTCCTCGATGAGCTCGCCGAACGCCTCGAAGGCCTGGCCCTTGTACTCCATGAGCGGGTCCTTCTGGCCGTAGCCGACCAGGGTGACCCCCTCGCGAAGGTGATCCATCTGCGTGAGGTAGGTGCGCCACTTCTGGTCGATCACCTCGAGCATCACGCGCTGCTCGACGTAGCGCATCGTGGCCTCGCCGTACTGGGTCTCCTTCTCCTCGTAGCCGGCGACCAGCTCGTTGGTGACCGCCTCGCCGATCTCCTCGACGCTGCCGCCGAGGCTGTCGAGGTCGACCTCCTCGACCGGGGGCAGCGGGGCGATCTGCCGGAAGCGCTCCCACAGACCCTCGAGGTCCCAGCCCTCGCGGTTGCGGCCCTCGCAGAAGGTGGGCACCTCGGAGGCGACCAGCCGGTCGACCATGCTCATCAGGTTGGTGCGGGTGTCGGTGCCCTCGAGGATCTTGCGACGCTCGCCGTAGATGACCTCGCGCTGCTTGTTCATCACGTCGTCGTACTCGACCACGTGGCGCCGGGAGTCGAAGTTGTGCCCCTCGACGCGCGACTGGGCGCCCTCGATCTGCCGCGTCACCATCCGCGACTCGATGGGCGTGTCCTCGTCGATGCGCAGCCGGTCCATCAGGCCCTGCATGCGGTCACCGCCGAAGACGCGCATCAGGTCGTCCTCGAAGGAGAGGAAGAAGCGGGTCTCGCCGGGGTCGCCCTGGCGCCCGGAGCGGCCGCGCAGCTGGTTGTCGATGCGGCGCGACTCGTGCCGCTCGGTGCCGATGATGTAGAGCCCGCCGACGTCGGCCACGCCCTCGCCGAGCACGATGTCGGTGCCGCGGCCGGCCATGTTGGTGGCGATGGTCACCGCCCTCGGCTTCCCCGCCTCGGCGACGATGCTCGCCTCCCGCTCGTGCTGCTTGGCGTTGAGCACGTTGTGCACGATGCCGCGCTTCTCCAGCTCACGCGAGAGCCGCTCGCTCTTCTCGATCGAGGTCGTGCCCACCAGCACCGGCTGCCCCTTCTCGGCGCGCTCCGCGATCTCCTCGGCCACCGCCTTGAACTTGCCCTCCTCGGTCTTGTAGATGAGGTCGGACTCGTCCTTGCGGATCATCGGCCGGTTGGTGGGGATGGGGATCACGTCCAGCGAGTAGATCTTGTGGAACTCCTCGGCCTCGGTGATCGCCGTGCCGGTCATCCCCGCCAGCTTGCGGTAGAGGCGGAAGAAGTTCTGGAAGGTGATGGTCGCCAGCGTGATGTTCTCCTGCTGGACCTTCACCCCCTCCTTCGCCTCGATCGCCTGGTGCAGCCCGTCCGACCAGCGCCGGCCCGGCATGGTGCGGCCGGTGAACTCGTCGACGATGATCACCTCGCCGTCCTTGACGATGTACTCGCGGTCGCGCAGGTAGAGCGCGTGGGCGCGCAGCGCCTGGTTGATCTGGTGGGCGTCGGCGGCGTGCTCGAGGTCGTAGACGTTGGTGAGACCCGTCCACTTCTCGATCTTGGCGATGCCCTCCTCGGTCAGCGCCGCGGACTTGGTCTTCTCGTCCTTGGTGAAGTCCTCCTCCGCCACCAGGCGGGGGATGAGACGGGCGTAGGTGTAGTACTTCTCGGTGGGCTCGTCGGCCTCGCCGCTGATGATCAGCGGGGTGCGCGCCTCGTCGACGAGGATGGAGTCGACCTCGTCGACGATCGCGTACCAGAGGCGGCGCTGCACGCACTGCTCGACGGTCACAGCCATGTTGTCGCGCAGGTAGTCGAAGCCCAGCTCGTTGTTGGTCGCGTAGGTGATGTCGGTGGCGTAGGCCTCGCGGCGCGAGCAGGGCCGGAGATTCCGCAGGCGGGAGTCGAAATGGCTCTCGTCGTGGTGCTCGGGGTCGTAGATCAGCGACATCTCGTGCGCGATGACGCCGACGGTCAGGCCCAGGGCGTGGTATAGGGGGCCGTTCCAGCCCGCGTCACGCCGTGCCAGGTAGTCGTTGACGGTCACCAGGTGGGCGCCGCGACCCAGCAGCGCGTTGAGGTAGAGGGGGAGGGTGGCGACGAGGGTCTTGCCCTCGCCGGTGCGCATCTCGGCGATCTTCCCCTGGTGGAGCACCATGCCGCCGATCAGCTGGACGTCGAAGTGGCGCATCCCCAGGACGCGGCGGGACGCCTCGCGGACGCAGGCGAACGCCTCGGGGAGGATCTCCTCGAGGAGGCGGTCGCGCTCGCGCTCGGCCATCTCGACCTCGCGGCGGTCCTCCTGGACGCCCTCCTCCTCCTCCTCGTCATCGCCGGTGATGCCCACGCTGACCGGCTGACCCAGGCTGAGGTCGGGGCCCTCGACGCCGAGACGCTCGCGGAACTCCGCGGTCTTCGCACGCAGCTCCTCGTCGCCGAGGGCCTGCATCTGCGCCTCGAGCGCGTTGATCGCGTCAACCGTGGAGCCCGCACGGCGGACGTCCTTCTTGATGGGATCACCGAGGATCCGGGTGAGACGGCTCATACGGACACCATGATCCCAGACTACTATCGGTCGCGTCGGTCGGCGCCGGTCAGTCGTGCCGGATGGCGGCGACGATCGCCGCCCGTGAGGCGTGCCGCGCCGGCAGGGCGGCGGCGAGGAGCGAGCCCACCACCACCGCGACCAGCGCCGCCAGCGCCGCCCCTACCGGGAGCACGAACTGAGGCTGGAAGCCGGGCGACGAGCCGGCGCGGAGCAGCGGCAGCGCCAGCCCGCAGCCGGCGGCCACCCCGAGCACCGAGCCGGTGGTGGCGAGCAGGCCGGCCTCGGTGAGCACCAGCCGCAGCGCGCGGCGCCGGCTGAGCCCGGCGGCGCGGAGCAGGGCGAGCTCGCGGGTGCCCTGGCGGGCGTTGACCATGAGGGTGTTGACCACCGCCAGCATCGCGATGGCCACCGCGACCCAGCCGAGCACCCCGAGCAGTGCCAGGGTGTGGCCGAGGGCCTGGCGGGCGTCGTCGCGGATGGTGGTCACGGGGACGGCGTTCATCCCGTAGAGCGCCGCCACCCGGGAGATGCCCGGCAGCGCCGCGCTGTCGCCGCTCACCACCTCGAGCGCGTCGAATCCGCCGGCCGCGGCGCCGTAGAGGCGGCGGGCCGTGCTGTCGCCGATGAGCAGCGCCTCGCGCCCGTCGCCCGCGGGCAGCGAGTGGGCCACCACGCCGGCCACGGTCACCGGCAGCTGGTTGCCACCGGCGGACAGCGTCACGGTGCTGCCCCGGTGCCAGCCGAGCGTGGTCGCCAGCTGCTCGGGCACCAGGACCGCCGGGCTGACGTCGAGGGCGGTGAGCGCCGCGGTGCGGTCGCCCTCGACCACGTCGAGGGCGCTGCTCGCCTGGTAGGCGATGGGGTCGATGGCGGCGAGGCCGATCGAGCTGCCCTGGGCCACCGCGGGCAGGAAGCGCACCGGGGTCACCTCCTGCACGCCGGGGGAGACGGCCACCAGCTGGGCGATCGAGCTGGGCTGGGTCGCCGGGCTGTGGACCACGATGTCGCCGACGAACAGCTGGGTGACCCAGCGGTCGCCCGCGGTCAGCGCGCCGGCGCTCAGCGCGCTCAGCGCCGTGGCCATGGCGACGCTGGCCACGAGGCCGGCGAGGGTGAGCGCGGTGCGGC